>DATLLB010000777.1:0-13904 GCA_035538075.1 Enhygromyxa sp. | reverse complement strand
GTGGTCGAGAGACGCCACGCGAGGCGCCGGTCGAGCGCGAAGAAGCCGGGCCGGCGCCAAGCGAAGATCCCGAGGCCGTCCGCAAGCGCGAGTGCGTGGCGGCGCTGACCGCCGAGGCCGAGCCGCAGGTGCACGCGCTGCTGCGCTCGCTCTGTGCGGAGTGGGTCGAGCTGCGCGTGCCCGGGATCGCGTTCGCGTGGGCCCGGCCTGGCAAGCCGCCCGTGCACGCGGAGGTCGGGGTGCGCTGCAACGGTGAGGAGCAGCTGGTCGAGGCCAGCTCGGCGTTTCGGATCGGCTCGGTGTCGAAGCCGGTCACGGCCGCGCTGGCGCTCGGGCTGATCGCGGACGGCAAGCTCTCGCGTGCGAGCGAGGCGATGATGGTGCCGGGCTTCGTGACGCCGGTCGGCGTGGCGTCGCCGCAGCTCGGCGACTTGCTGCGTCATCGCAGCGGGCTCGGCGAGATCGATCCGGCCATGCTGGTCGAGCTCGACGGCTCGTGGTTGCCCGCGCTGGCTGGCAGCATCACGGGCGGCCCGGCGGGGCGCTACCAGTACAGCAACGCCGGGTACGCGCTGGTTGGAGCGATGCTCGAGCGTGCGAGCGGGCAGACGTACGCGCAGCTGGTGACGACGCGGATCAGCGAGCCGCTCGGGCTCGCGCGGCTGAGCGCCGACGTGACGATCGAAGACGCCGCCTGCGGTCACCTGGTGGGGGACGTCGAGCGCGAGCCGATCGCCGTGCGCGAGGACCTGGCGTTCATGCCCGGCGATCCGAGCTGGATGGTGCCGGCCGGCGGACTGCTCAGCTCGGCCACCGAGCTGGCGAGCTTCGCCCTGGCGATCGGCAGCGATGCGCTGCCGGGCAGCGCGGCGATGCTCGAGCCCGGCGAGCCGCTGCCCAGCGAGCTGGCGCGCGCTGGTCATCGCGACGAGCGCTACGGCGACGGGCTGCGTTCCTGGCAAGTCGACGCGGACACGCGCATGTACGGCCACACTGGCAACAACGCAGCGTTTCTCGCCGAGCTGCGGCTGGTGCCGGGCGTCGGTGCGATCGCTATCCTGGCCAACTGCGGCGTCGAGCTGCCGGCCACGATGGCTGCCGCCGAGGCCTTGCTCGCGACCCAGTAGAATCGCCGTGCTCATGCAAGCCCGACGCAATCGCTTCTTGCTGTTCGTGATGCTGATCGTGATCGTGTTGCTCGCCATGTGCGCCGAGCTCTGACCAGTTGCCTGCGCGTGGATCGGCGGTGACACTGCGAGGGTGACCGAGCTCGGCAGCGTGTTCGAAGCCGACGACGGTCGCCCGCAGGGCCCCGACCTGCGCGTGACCGTGGAGGTGCCGAAGGCGGCCCTCGGGGCGACCTTCGTCGCGCCCGTGCCGATGCGGCTCGCGGCCGACGGCGAGCTGATCGAGCGCGTCGTGATCGCCGACGAAGCGCCTGGCGTGGTCACGCTGCACCTGCCCGAGTCGCTGCCGAAGGGGGCTGTGCTGCGCCTGCGCGGGCAAGGTGGACGCCGCCGCGACGACGAGCAACCCGGCGATCTGTTCGTGGTGATCGAGCTGGTCGATCGCCCGCCGCGAGACGACGAGCGTATCCTTCGCTCGTCGGTCGCTCGGCGCGAGCCCGGATCGGTCGCCACGCACGCGGGCACGGACGTCACGTGGTGGTTGTTGGGCGGGCTGGCCCTCCTGTGCGGCGGCGTATTGGCTGCCCTGTATCTGCTCTGACCGGCGCGCGAGGCTCCGAGGCGCTGGGCTACAATGCTCGCCGTGCTGACGCCCGCGCTGGTCTTGCAGTTGCTCTCGCCGCCCGCCGCAGCCCCCGAGCCGGCCGAGTCGTCCACGATCGTGGCTCCGGCGGAGGACTACACGCTCGAGCAAGCCAAGGCCGACGTCGAGATCATCCTCGTCGATCGTGGCAAGGCCTACCTCGACGCGCGCGCGCGTCTCGAGGAACACCCCGCGCTCGCAGCCCAGGCGGTCGTAGCCCGCCTGGAGGCCGTGCCCGCGCCGGGGCCCGAGAAGCGCGATCGCCTGCTCAACGTGTTGGCGGCGCTCAAGCAGCCCGAGCACGTGGCGATGTTCGGCGAGCAGCTGCGCACGGCGATGATCGCCGGTCGGCCGATCGAGCTGTGGATGCAGTTGCTGCGTCGCCAGGGCGCGGCCGCGACCGCGGTGCTGGTCGAGCTGGTTGGTGATCGCGAGCTCAGCAACGAGCAGCGCAGCCTGCTGCTCGAGGCGCTGGTCGAGCTGACCGCACGCGACAGCCTCGGCGATCTGATGGCGATGGTCGGACGCGGCGCGGGCGAGCTGCAGGCCACGCTGCGCCGCGCGGTGATCCGACGCTCGCGGGCCGACGGCGAGGACGGTCGGGCGATCGCGGCCGGCATCGACGAGGATCTCGACACCGACGCCACCGACGAGGCTCGCTTCGCCCAGCTGCTGATCCTGCGCGCCGCCTGCTGCGAGCTCGATCCCGCGTTCACGACCCGGCTCGAGACGCTCGCCGCCGACGCCGACGCGCCCTTTCAGGTGCGTGTCGCCGCGATCGACGGGCTCGGCCGGCATGGGCTCGGGCTCGACGTGCTCGCGGCGGTGATCCACGAGCAGGGAAAGGCGGCGCTGGCTGGCTCGCAGCCGGACGAGATCCTGGTCGCGCTCGCGCTCGAGGCCCTGCCCACCGACGCGGCCGCGGTCGCAGCCAACGAGCTCGCGCTGATCCAGGCCGAGGCCCCGCGCCTGGCCGAGCTCGGCTATCGACTCACCAAGCTCAGCTCCGATCACGATTGGCTCGAGCACAGCCAGACCCACGCGTGGCCGGAGGTGCGTCGGGCCGCGCTGGCTCGCGTCGCCGAGGCGGGCGGCTGCGAGAAGCAGATCGTGCGCGAGCTGACCCGCATCGCCGGTCCGGTCAGCGGCGGCGGAGACGAGGACGCGCGGGTCGGTCGTGCGGCCGTCGGTGCGCTCGGGCGCTGCGGCGACGCGCTCGCGTTCAAGAGCTTGCGCGAGCTGCTCGACGACACCAGCGTCGACCTCACGCAGCGGGCCGAGGCCGCGCGCCAGCTGGCCGAGCACGATCCGAGCGGGGCCGACTACGTCGCCGAGCTGCTGCTCGACGGCCGGTTCCCCGATCTCGCCCGCGAGCTCGCGCTCGCGCTCGGCCACGCGCCGGAGCCCAGCGAGCTGGTGCGCGACGCCCTGTGCCGGATCAGCCGCGCGAATCCGATGGTGGCTTCCACGGCGCACGAGAGCCTCTCGCGGCTGTTCCCCGACGAGAGCTGCGAGGGCGAAGCCGAGACCGAATGACCGTCGCGGGGCGGCGGTTCGCCGATTTGTCCGCGAGCCGCCGTCGCGCGTCGCGATCGCAAAGCCGATTCGAGCCTGGCACGAGCGTTGCTCGATGCGGCCCGCATGCGCGACGCCGATCGGCTCCTGGGCGTGTTGATGGGCACCGCGATCGGTGACGCGATCGGTCTGCCGTTCGAGGGACTCTCGCCGCGTCGGATCGATCAAAGGCTGCGACGCGGTCCGCTCGGGCACTCGCTGGTGTTCGGTCGCGGGATGATCAGCGACGACACCGAGCACGCGTGCATGGTCGCGCGGGCGCTGCTCGAGTCGGACGGCGACGTCGACCGCTTTCGCCGTCGCTTCGCCGCGCAGCTGCGTCGGTGGTTGCTGGCGCTGCCGCCTGCGGTCGGCCTCGCGACCTTGCGCGCGTGCGTGCGCCTGTGCGTGGGCTTCGGCCCCGAGCGCAGCGGCGTCGACTCGGCCGGCAACGGTCCGGCCATGCGCGCGGCCCTGCTCGGTGTGTGGGCCGACGACGATCGCCAGCGGCTCGCGCTGGTGCGGGCGTCCACTCGGATCACGCACACCGATCCGCGCGCCGAAGACGGAGCCCTCCTGATCGCGCGCTGGGCCGCCGATGCCTCCCGCGTGCACGAGCTCGCGTGCGTGCGCGATGCTGCGATGCGCGACCGGATCCGCAGCGCGCTCGCCTGCGCGGAGGCGGGTGCGAGCGTCGAGCAGGCCCGCGCCACGCTGGGCTTCGAGCGCGGCGTCTCGGGATTCGTGGTCGACACGCTGGCGGCCGTGGCCTTCTGCTGGCGACGGCATCGCGACGATCCGAGCGCCGCGATCGAGGCGGCCGTGCGCCTCGGCGGAGACACCGATACGGTCGCGGCGATCGTCGGCGCGCTGCTCGGCGCAGAGCTTGGCGCACGCGAGCTCGAGCGACGGATCGATCCTGCTTGGATCGAGGGCCTGCACGACTGGCCGATCAACCTCGCGTACCTGCGTCGACTCGCGCGAGCGTTCGCTCGCCGTGATCGCGCCCCTCGCCAGCCATGGTTCGCCGCGCCGCTGCGCAACCTCGCGTTCCTCGGGATCGTGCTCGCGCACGGCTGCGCTCGCGCGTTGGGCAAATGAAAAGCCCCGCCGCCAGCGAACTGGCGGCGGGGCTCCTCACTGCGCGCTCCCCCTGCGCAACTCTTCGGCTCGGCGTCAGCTCAGCGACGAAGGCACCGGGCTGTCGACCGTGTCGATCCGCGGCAGCCCGACCTGCGACTGCTCCGGCGCCGTCCGATCCTCGAGCGCTGCCTCGAGCACCTCGCTCATGTCCTCGGCGAGGATGAACTCGAGCTGCGACCGCACCTCCTCGGGCACCTCGTCGAGATCCCGCGCGTTGCGGTGCGGGAGGATCACCCGCGTGATCCCGGCCCGATGGGCGGCGAGCACCTTGGCCTTGATGCCGCCGACCGGCAGCACGCGACCGCGGAGCGTGCACTCGCCGGTCATCGCGGTATCGCTACGCACCCGCTTTCCGGTCAGCAACGAGGTCAGCGCGGTGAAGATCGTGACACCTGCCGAGGGACCGTCTTTGGGCACCGCGCCCGCAGGCACGTGGATGTGGATGTCGCGGGCGTCGAGGAAGTCGGGATCGACCCCGAGCTTCTCGGCGTTGCTGCGCACGTAGGTCAGGGCCGCGCGCGCCGACTCCTTCATGATGTCACCGAGCTGACCGGTGATCTGCAGGCTGCCCTTGCCGCGCATCTGCGAGGTCTCGATGAACAGGATGTCGCCGCCGACCGGCGTCCATGCCAGACCCGTGGCCACACCCGGCACCGCCGTGCGCTCGGCGACTTCGTTGAAGAAGCGCGCCTTGCCGAGGTACTCGTCGAGATCGGTCGCCTTCACCCGCACGGGCTCGGCCTTCTCGTCGGGCTTGCGCCGGGCGACCTGCAGGGCCACGTGCCGCGCGAGCTTGCCGAGCTCGCGGCCGAGCTGGCGCACGCCCGCCTCGCGGGTGTAGTCGGTCACGATCTGCCGGATCGCGACCTCGTCGATCGCCAGCGCGTCGGGGCCCAACGCGTTCTCCTCGAGCTTGCGCGGCAGCAGGTGCCCGCGGGCGATCTGCAGCTTCTCCTCGGGCGTGTAGCCGTTGATCTCGACGATCTCGAGCCGGTCACGCAAGGGCGCGGACATCTTGGAGAGGTCGTTGGCGGTGACCACGAACATCACCTCGGACATGTCGAAGGGCAGCTCGAGGTAGTGATCGGTGAAGGTGTGGTTCTGCTCCGGGTCGAGCAGCTCGAGCAGCGCGGCCTCGGGCGAGCCGCCCCAGCCCTGCGAGAGCTTGTCGACTTCGTCGAGCAGCATCACCGGGTTCTTCACCCCGGCCTTGCGCATGGCGTTGATGATGCGGCCCGGGATCGCGCCCACATAGGTGCGCCGGTGCCCGCGGATCTCGGCCTCGTCGCGCACACCACCCAGGGCGATGCGCAGGAACGGACGACCGGTGGCCTCGGCGATCGAGCGACCGAGCGAGGTCTTGCCGACTCCGGGCGGGCCCGCGAGGCACAGGATCGTGCCCTTGCTGCCGCCGGACAGCTTGAGCACCGCCATGTGCTCGAGGATCCGCTGCTTGACGTCGTCGAGGCCGAAGTGGTCGGCATCGAGCTGAGCCGCGACCGCGTCGAGATCATCGCGGGCCTCGGCGCGCTTGCTCCACGGCAGCTCGGCGATGGTCTCGAGGTAGGTCCGCGCGACGCTGAACTCCGGATGCGCCGGGTTGAGCTTGGTCAGCCGCCGGAGCTCTCGCTCGGCGACCTGCTGGACCTCCTCGGGCAGCTCGGCCGCGGCGATGCGGGCCTCGAGCTTCTCGATCTCGCTGCTCTCCTCCTCCTCGCCGAGCTCGCTCTGGATCGCCTTCATGCGCTCGCGCAGGATCACGTCGCGCTGCTGCTTGCCCAGCCGCTTGCGCACCTCTTCGTCGATCTTCTGACGGATGTCGTGGATCTCGCGGGCTTCGTTGACCAGCCGCGCGACCAGCCGCAGGCGCTCGACCACGTCGAGGGTCATCAGCACCTCGATCTCGGCGTGACGCTCGAGCGGCAGGTGTCCGCCGACGGCGTCGGCGAGCCGGCTGGGCGAGAGGTTCTTGGCGACGGCCTCGCCGAGGTTGCCGCCGGCGTCTCCGGCGAGCTCGCGCACGTGCTCGCGCAGCGACTCGGCCAGGATCTTGGCCTCGGTGGACTCGGCCTGCTGATCGGGCGCGGACCGGGTGGCCACGCGGATGTAGGGCTCGCTCTGCAGCAGCTGGGTCAGGTGCACGCGCTCCAGGGTCTCGACGACCAAGCGCGCGCTACCGTCGTTGCTGCGTCCGACGCGGTGCACCTTGGCGAGCACGGCGACGGGGTGAAGGTCGGCCAGGGTCGGCTGCTCGGTCTCGGATTCGCGCTGCGAGGCGACGACGATGATCGCTCCGGCGCTCACGGCATCGACCAGGGCCAACGAGCGCGCACGCCCGACGGGGAGGGTCGACACGGAACCCGGCAGCAACACCCCGCGACGTAGCGGGAGCAGCGGGTACTCGTTGGCTTTGAGCTCGGTCATGAAATGGTCTCCTGCGGATGCCTTCTGAAGCTGTATTACGACAGCTCGGGTGAGTTGCCACGATTCGAAGTTCAATTCCTCGAATGCGGCATGGCGGAACCGTAAGTCGGACCCCCGGGCGGTCAACCTCGCATGCCGCCGCATCCCCCTCGAGCGGGGAGGTCTGGCCCGATTCTTTAGAACGCCGCTCTGGGCGCGCCCGTACGCACCCTGGCCACTGCGCTGGCCGTTGCGATCAGCCGGTCAGATCAGCGCTGCGACGTGTCATGCTGATCGGCCGTCGCAGCGAGGCTCGTCTCTGTACGTAATCGAGCCCATTCAATATCACGACCAATAGCACGAATTGGCGGGGGTATCGAATCGCATCACTCACCGGCGCCGCATCGTGGGCGCCGCCGGCGAGTCTACGGGCGCGACCGTCAATCCAGGAAGAAGTCCTGCAGCAGCTCCTGCGAGGGATCGACGGCGTATTGATCGAGATCGCTGACGCCCGCCTCGCGCAGCACCTCGTCGTCGATGAAGAAATTGCCCGTGCAGCTCTTGGCCTCGCGCATGAAGATCGCATGCGCAGCGTCGGCCATGATCTCGGGCTTGCGCGAGCGCTGCATCATCTGCTCGCCGCCGAGCAGGTTGTTGACCGCCGCGGTTGCGATCGAGGTGCGCGGCCACAGGGCGTTGACCGCCAGGCCCTTGCTCGCGAACTCGGCCGCCATGCCGAGCACGCACATGCTCATGCCGTACTTGGCCATCGTGTAGGCGACGTGATTCTTGAACCATCGCACGTTCATGTTGAGCGGCGGCGAGATGTTGAGGATGTGCGGGTTCTGGGCCTTCAGCAGGTGCGGGATGCAGGCCTGCGAGCACGCGAAGGTGCCGCGCGCGTTGTCCTGATGCATCAGGTCGTAGCGCTTCATCGGCGTCTGCAAGGTCCCGGTCAGCATGATCGCGCTGGCGTTGTTGACCAGGATGTCGATGCCGCCGAAGGTCTCGACGGTCTTGGCCACCGCGGCCGCGATCTGCTCCTCGAAGCGGATGTCGACGGTCAGCGGCAGCGCCTTGCCGCCGGCGCGCTCGATCTCCTCGGCCGCCGAGAAGATCGTGCCCTCGAGCTTCGGGTGCGGGTCGGTGGTCTTGGCTGCGATCGCCACGTTGGCGCCGTCCTGAGCGGCTCGCAGCGCGATCGCCTTGCCGATGCCTCGGCTCGCGCCGGTGATGAAGAGCGTCTTTCCCTGCAGAGTCATCGCGCCGGGTTTATCACTTCGGCCACCGCGGCCGCCATGCTTGCCACCCATCCGCGAGCAGGCCAAAGTGGCGCCCGCGTGGCCCAACCCCTCCATCGCACCGGGATCCTGCTGGTCAACCTCGGCACTCCCGATGCGCCAGAGCCCGGGGCCGTGCGTCGCTACCTGCGCGAGTTCCTGTCGGATCCGCGGGTCATCGACATCAACCCGGTCGGGCGTGCGCTGCTGCTCTACTTGGTGATTCTGCCGTTTCGGCCGCGGCGCAGCGCGGCCGCCTATCGCGAGGTGTGGATGCCCGAGGGCTCGCCGTTGTTGGTGCACGGCCGCGGGCTGCTCGCCGCGCTGCGCGAGCGCATGCCCGAGCATCCGATCGAGCTGGGCATGCGCTACGGCAAGCCGTCGATCCCCGACGCGCTCGCACGTCTGCGCGAGCAGAGCTGCGATCAGCTGGTCGTGCTCCCGCTCTATCCCCACTACGCCGCGAGCTCGACCGGCTCGACGCTCGAGAAGGTCTATCGCACGGCGGCCGAGCTGTGGAACACGCCCTACGTGCAGGTGATCCCGCCGTTCTACGATCACCCGGCGTTCCTCGACGCGTTCGCCGAGCTCGGTCGCGCCAAGCTCGACGCGCTCGCGCCCGATCACGTGCTGTTCTCGTTCCACGGGCTGCCCGAGCGGCAGGTGGTCGCCAGCGCCGATCCCAAGCTGTGCTTGGCGAGCGCGAGCTGCTGTGATCGCCTGGTCGACGGCAACCGCAATTGCTATCGGGCGCAGTGCTTTGTGACCGCGCGCGAGCTGGCCCGGGCGCTCGATCTCGGCGACGCGCACGGGCTCGAGCAGCGCTGGTCGATCTCGTTTCAGTCGCGGCTCGGACGGACGCCGTGGATCAAGCCCTACACCGACGAGGTGATCCCGGCGCTGGCTCAGCGAGGCGTCAAGAAGCTCGCGGTGTTTTGCCCGGCGTTCGTGGCCGACTGCCTGGAGACGCTGGAGGAGATCGGCATCCGAGCGCGCAACGACTTCATCGCCGCGGGCGGGGAGACGCTCGAGCTGGTGCCTTCGCTCAACACGCGCCCGAGCTGGGTCGCGGCGGTCGAGCAGATGATCCGCGAGGCGCTACCGGGTGAACGTTTGGCTCTGGCGCCGTCACCCTCGTGACGGGGACCCACCATGCGGACGGGCCCGCGCCGCAGCTGCGGGCCCAACGAGCCCGCACGTCGGCGCGCGCTCCGACCCTGCGCGCGTCGATCCGTGCATGAAAAGCGCGAGCTCGACTGGCCGAGACCGGCACCTGCCATCACGCGTGCTACGGTGTCCGAGGTCCGTTTCCGGAGAGTTCTCCCGAGCGTGGGTACGAGACGTCCGCGGCTGCTCGACGGCCACCCGCCAGAGCTCCTCGTCTATGACGAGGACACCAGCTGTCCCTACCTCGACTCGCGGGTCGCACGCCTGCCGATGCGGCTGCCGACGCGACCGCTGACGCCCGCCGAGTTCAGCGAGCGGCTCCACATCGGCGATCGTCGGCAGGGCCTGGTGCTCTACCGGCCCTCGTGCCCCGAGTGCACCGCCTGCGAAGCGATCCGCCTCGACGTCGAGACCTTCAAGCCGAACAAGACCCAGCGGCGGATCTATCGCCGCGGGCAGAAGGCCCTGCGTGTCGAGCTCGGCGAGCCGCGCCTGAGCAGCGAGAAGGTTGCCCTCTACAACAAGCACAAGGTCGGGCGCGAGCTGATGGGTGAAGGCGATCCGATCGACGAGACCGGCTACGGCGCGTTCTTGGTCGACTCGTGCACCGAGAGCTTCGAGATCCGCTACGTGCTGGCCGACAGCCCCGACGCGCAGCTGGCCGGCGTGGCGATCGTCGATCGAGGCAGCGACGCGCTCTCGGCCGTCTACACCTTCTTCGATCCCGACCTCGCGCACCTGAGCCCGGGCGTGTTCTCGGTGCTCGAGCAGATGGAGCTGTGCAAGCGCTGGGGGCTGCGCTGGCTGTACCTCGGCCTGTACGTGGCCGAGTGCGACTCGATGGCCTACAAGGCCCGCTATCTGCCGCACGAGCGGATGATCGACGGCAAGTGGGTGCTGTTCGAGGAGTGATCGTTCACAGCGATCGCACCACGCCGAACGCGAGCAGCACGAAGCCGCCGAGCTCGGCGATGATCAGCGCGGCCATGCTGCCGTGCACGACCGTCGGCGAGACCGTGCCGGTCCCGAGTCGATAGGGTCGGCGCAGCTGGTTGTCGGTGTCGTTCAGCCAGCCGTGCAGGGCGTAGCCGAACACCGCGAACGCGAAGAATCCGATCAGCCCTGCGAGCGCGCAGACCTCCAGCCAGATCGGGAGATCGCCGAGCTCGACCATGCGCTCGAGCAGCGCGCACGCGAACGCATACAGCAGCGTGGTGCGATGGAAGATGTCGACATAGGCGGGCGCCTGTGCGCTCGGGCTGCGGCGGATCGCGGCGTACTTCCAGATCCCGCCCAGGAGCCCGAGCGCGAAGAAGCCGATGGCCGCGAGCACGGCGAGCTGTTGCGAAATCTCCATGCTCCGGCTCATGCCATCGGTCGTCGCCGTCGGCTTGTCGAAACCTGCTGCCCGCCGCGCGGTAGACTCGCGGCATGGCAGCGCTGCCGCCCGCCCACGTGGATCTGTGGTCCGATCGCGCGCTGGTGCTCGCACCGCTCGGCAGCGTTGCTCGTCACGCCCACGCTGCAACGGCCCTGCTGATCGGGCTCGACGGCGATTTTGCGATCCGCTGGTGCGGCGACTGGCTTCGCACTCGGTCCGCGTTGATCCCAGCTGGTGTCGCGCACGAGCTCGAGTGCGGACCAACGTTGATGGCGACGCTCTACCTGTTCCCGCTGACCGGCGAGCCCGAGGCGCTCGCGCGACGGCTCGGCGTCGATCCGCAGCGGACCTGCGTGGGCGTTCGGCTCGGTGCGGGTGTCGAGGCGTCGCTGCTCGCGATTCACGGCGGCGACCGTCAGCGCGCCGCGACCCGAGCGTGGCTCGATCAGCTCGTCGGTCGCGTCGATCGGGCGCCCGTCGATCCACGCATCGTCGAGACCGCGTCGTTGCTGAGTCAGCACGCCGCCGACAAGCTCACGCTCGCCGAGCTGGCCGAGCGCGTCGGCGTGTCCGAGTCACGACTCATGCATCTGTTCAAGGCCGAGGTCGGCGTGCCGATCCGTCGCTTTCGTCTGTGGGAGCGCATGCGCTTGCTGACCGAGCACGTCGCGGCCGGCGACAGCCTGACGATGGCCGCGTTGGCGGCCGGCTTCGCCGACTCGGCGCACCTGAGCCATGGGTTTCGCGGGATGTTCGGGATCCCGGCCTCGCAGATCCTCAACGCGGGCAGTCGGCTGCGCGCCAGCTGAGCCGTCGGCGAAGGCCGAGCAGCAGCACCAGGGCGAACATCGACGCGAGCCCGGAGTGCTTCGAAGCGCTCGTGCAGCCGCAGCCCGAGTCGGCCTCGTCCGCGCCGATGTCATCACCACCGGTCTCGCCGGAGTCGTCGCCCTCATCGCCCGAGTCGCCGGCCTCGTCGCCGTCGCCGTCCCCTGCCTCGTCGCCATCCCCGTCGCCATCACCGTCGCCGTCGCCCGGCGGCGGCTCGGTCGTGAACTCGTAGGCACCCACGTCCGGGGCCGCGGGATCGCGGGCGACTCCGTCGAGATCGGCGGTCGACCACTCACTGGCAGCCCGTCCGGCGCCGACGGCCATCGAGTCTTCGCGCAGGTGAAAGTCTCCGGCCGCAGGATCGACGAAGCCGAGCTCGGCGATCGCTAGCCCGGTGATGTTGTTCTGCGCGTCCCAGTCGACGTCACCGCCCGGCGCGAGGTCGGCTTCGCCGGACTCGAGCACGATGTTGTTCCAGCCGATGTTCTCGACCAGCCCGGGCCCGAAGATCGCGATGCCCCAGCCGCCCGAGCGCAGCACCGTGTTGTGCACGAAGCGATAGCTCGCGCCTGCGAACTTCTGATTGTCGTTGGAGTAGATGCCGGTCTCGGCGAAGTCGACCACCAGGTTGTCATGCACGAGCGTGTCGGCGGCCTCGAGGATGAAGATGCCGTTGGTCGGCCCGCGCTCGAGTCGGTTGGCCCAGATCTCACAGCTCGAGCCGCCGCCGATCTGCAGGCCCTGCTGCTGGTACTGCACGCCCTCGAGCCCGACGTCGCGGATGTGGTTGTGGTGCACGCGACAGTCGATCGGCGTGACCCCGACCTGCATGCCGTCCCAGCCGGTGTTCTCGATCAGGTTGTGGTGGATGTCGGCGCCGTGGTGCTCGTGGGGATAGAGCGTGACGGTCTCGCCGTCGCACTCGTACTCGCGCCCGCCATAGCCGGTGCTGCCGAAGTAGATGCCCTCGCCCCTGGTGTCGTGGATCCAGTGGTGATGGACCCGCGTGTCGTACTGGACGAAGTTGCCGAGGTTGGCCGAGCCGTCGCAGGTCGGCTCGGTCTTGAGGTTGAACCCGGCGAAGCCGGCCTCGTAGACCTCGAAGTGATCGAGCTCGTAGTCGCTGCTCAACCCCGCGACCACGACTCCGCTGGCCGAGTAGTCGGGCCCGTCCTTGCTCGCGCGGATGCGAAAGCCGTACTCGTGCTCGGGATCGCCGGCGCCGGTGATCCGCACGTAACGCGAGCCGTCCATGGTCAGGCCGTAGCCGCGATCGTCATTGTCGATCTCGACCACGCCCTCGCAGTTGCGGATCTCGATCCACTGCTCGCTGGTGCCGACGAACTCGTAGAGCCGCAAGAACTCGCGCGCACCGGCGCGGACGCACACGCTGTCACCGGGTCCGACGCCGAGCTCCGCTCCGTTGGCCGTCTGCGCGTCGGGCTCGATCACGAACTCGCAGTCGCACTCACCGGCCGCGGCGGCGGGGCGGGCGAACGACAGCAGCACGCAAGCGAGGGTCGGGACGAGGTAGCGCACCATCGTACAATGGTAGCGGGTAACGCTGGGAGCTGATGTCGAACCGGACGAAGGCAATACGCGAGGGGCTATGGGGGATCGCTTACCTGACGGCGATCCCCGTCATCATGTGCATCTGGCCGTACTCGGTGGCCCAGACGCTCTGGGGACGCCGCGAGCGAGCTCGACTGAGCGCCGCGGGCAAGCTCGTGACCGCAGTGGAGGCGGGCGAGGGCGGCTGGCGCCTGAAATTTTCCGATGCGTCGAGCCGCGAGCTCGCACTCGACGAGATTCGATCGGGTACCTGTTACGAGTTCGACGATCACCGTTCAGGCATGGCTCAGACCTCCTGGCAGACGGTCCTGACACTCGAGCTCGCTGCTGCGACGCTGATCTTGGTGGGGCCAGTGAGTGAGGGTGAGAACGACGACCCGCTGGCCGAGCTTCGCAAGACGTTGATCGCAGCAGGACGGATTCGTGGGCCGGTCTACCGCACCGTCGGCGTCATACCGGACCTGCTCGACTTCGCCATGGCAGCGCTGTGGTTGCTGGCCCTGTTCGTGCTTGGGATGGTCCTTTACGCATAGCAGGCTCGCGAGAACGCCGATGTCGACCACGTCGACATCGGCGCTCTCATCTAACCACACGCCTACTCGTCTTCGGGCGTCGGCGGGACCATGTTCATCCCGCTGCCGTCGAACGCAGGCTTGGGATCATCCGGATCCATCTCGTCCTCGTCGTCCTCGGCGTCGGGATCCTTGGGGACCATGTTCATCCCGCTGCCGTCGAACGCAGGCTTGGGCTCCGCCTCCGTGTCCTCCTCGTCCTCATCCTCGTCCTCGTCGCCCTCGGTCTCG
>DATLLB010000776.1:0-3912 GCA_035538075.1 Enhygromyxa sp. | reverse complement strand
CACTCTCGGAGTCGATGCGCGGCGCTTCGGCGCTCGTGAGCGCCAGCGTGGGTTCCGATCGAGCCTCAGCCGGCGTCCGAGCTGCCGAGCAGCGAGGTCGGGTGCGTGCGCGCCTGCTCGCCGTGGCCAAGGCGCGCCGCTCCAGCGGTCCGGCAAGAATTTTTTCTTCGCCACGGCACAGGAGCTCCCCCACCATGGAAGTCATACGTGAAGTAGCGAAGATCGGCGATCGCGAGATCACCCTCGAGACCGGCAAGATCGCCAAGCAAGCCAACACCGTGATCGTCACGCTCGGCGAGACCTCGGTGCTCGTGGCCATGACCATGAGCCGCGAGCCGAAGGACCTCCCGTTCTTGCCGCTGACCGTCGAGTTCCGCGACGCGAACGCGGCCGCGGGCAAGATCCCCGGCGGTTATTTCAAGCGCGAGGGTCGGCCGACCGAGAAGGAAATTCTCACCTGCCGCCTGACCGATCGTCCGATCCGTCCGCTGTTCCCCAAGGCCTACCGCTACGACACCCAGGTCATCGGCCAGGTGCTCAGCAACGACCTGCAGAACGAGCCCGACGTGCTGGCGATGACCGGCGCGTCTGCGGCCCTGATGATCAGCCCGGCGCCGTGGCACGGGCCGGTCGCGGGCATTCGCGTCGGTCGCATCGACGGCAAGCTGATCGCGTTCCCCACTTTCGATGAATTGTCCCGCTCCGATCTCAACCTGATCGTCGCGTGCAGCCGCGACGCGATCGTGATGGTCGAGGCCGGCGCCAACCAGATGCCCGAGGCGGAGATGATCGACGCCCTGATGTTCGCCAAGGAGCAGTCGCTGCCCCTGGTCGAGGCGCAGGAGCGGCTGCAGCAGCGCGCGGGCAAGCCCAAGGTGCCGTGGAAGGATCCGGTCGTCGACGAGGAGTTCCGCGCGATGATCATGGACAAGGCCCGGGCGGAGATGACCGAGGCCTTGAAGATCGTCGGCAAGCATGCGCGCCACGAGGCCGTCGACGCGGTCAAGGCCAAGCTGGTCGCCGCGCTCGGTGACGTGGCCAAGGAGCGCGCCTCCGAGATCGACTCGGCGCTCGGCAAGCTCGAGAAGACCATCGTCCGCAAGGCCACCGTCGCCGGTCGTCGGATCGACGGCCGCGGCCCGGCCGACATCCGTCCGCTCTACATGGAGATCCACCCGTTCGAGCGCCCGCACGGCTCGGCGCTGTTCCAGCGCGGCGAGACCCAGGCGATCACGACCACCACGCTCGGCACCGAGCGCGACGCTCAGCGGCTCGACACCATCCGCGGCGACGTCAACAACACTTTCTTGCTGCACTACAACTTCCCGCCCTACTGCGTGGGCGAGGCCCGACCGATGCGCGGCACGTCGCGCCGCGAGATCGGCCACGGCGCGCTCGCTCACCGTGCGCTCGAGGCCATCCTGCCCGACGCCGAGGCGTTCCCGTACACGATCCGCGTGGTCTCGGACACCACCGAGTCGAACGGCTCGAGCTCGATGGCGGCCGTGTGCGGCGGCTGCTTGAGCCTGATGGACGCGGGCGTGCCGATCATCGCGCCGGTCGCCGGCATCGCGATGGGCCTGATCCAGGAAGGCAACGACATCGCCGTGCTCTCCGACATCCTCGGCGACGAGGATCACCTCGGCGACATGGACTTCAAGTGCTGCGGCAGCCGTGACGGGATCACGGCCCTGCAGATGGACATCAAGATCCACGGCCTGACCCGGCAGATCCTCGAGACCGCGCTCGAGCAGGCCCGCGCCGGTCGCATCCACATCCTCGACGCGATGCTCGAGCAGCTGCCCGCGCCGCGCCCGGAGATCAGCCGCTACGCGCCGCGGGTCGAGACCGTGTGGGTCAAGATCGACAAGATCCGCTCGATCATCGGGCCCGGAGGCAAGGTCATCCGCGGCATCACCGAGCAGACCGGCGTGGTCATCAACATCAGCGACGACGGTCGCGTGACGCTGGCCTCGCCCGACATCGACGCGATCGAGAAGGCCAAGGCGATCATCGAGGGTCTGACCTTCGAGGCCGAGCCCGGCCAGTACTACAACGGCGTGGTCAAGCGGATCGTCGACTTCGGCGCCTTCGTCGAGATCATGCCCGGCACCGACGGGCTCGTGCACATCTCGGAGCTCGAGAACCGCCGCATCGATCGGGTCACCGACGTCGTGTCCGAGGGCGACGACGTGGTCGTGAAGGTGATCAACATCGACGAGCAGGGCCGCATCCGGCTGAGCCGCAAGCAGGCGTTCGGCGTGGATCCGGACGAAGTGCTCAACCTTCGCGGATGACCGTGGGCGCATTGAACGGTCAGTCAATGCGCCTTCGTCCTACTGGTTCTGATGGAGGGCCGTCGCCGGCCTTCTCCCACACGGTCGCCCCATCGGGGCTCCTGCCGGCTTCGCCGGCTGCGTGAGAGCGATGATTCCCAACGCGCCCCCGGTGTTGCTGCGGCGGCTCGACCCGCGCGCCGTGCTGCCGCAGCGCATGACCTCGCTGGCCGCGGGTCTCGATCTCTCCGCCTGTCTCCCGGACGGCGCAGCGATCGAGCTGGCCGCCGGTGATCGGGCGCTGATCCCCACCGGATGGGCGATCGCCATCGCGCCGGGTTACGAGGCGCAGGTGCGCCCACGATCCGGGCTCGCGCTGCGCCACGGCCTCACCGTGCTCAACGCACCCGGAACCATCGACGCTGACTACCGGGGCGAGCTGCGCGTGCTCCTCGTCAACCTCGGGGCCGATCCGGTTCGTATCGACCACGGAGCCCGGATCGCGCAGCTGATTGTTGCGCCGGTGGCGATGGTCGAGGCGGTCGAAGTGGATGTGCTGCCCAACAGCGATCGCGGGGCAGGCGGGTTCGGTAGCACCGGCTGACGCACGCTCGGCCCCCGTGGGCTGGCGAACGGAGTGCTGCTAGGTTCGCCGCCGATGCCGGTCCCCCGCGAGACACTCGAGCGTGCATTAGCTGAAGACCTCGTGCTCGATGAGCTGCCCGACAGCTTCGACGTGCTCGGCCACCGCTACAGCGGCAAAGTTCGCGAGAACTTCACCCGCGACGGCGAGCGGCTGATCATCGTCAGCGATCGGGTGAGCGCGTTCGACTGCGTGCTCGGGACCATCCCGTTCAAGGGCCAGGTGCTCAACCAGCTCGCCGCGTACTGGTTCGAGGTCACCGGCGACATCTTCCCCAACCACATCATCGACGTGCCGGATGCTTCGGTCACGCGCGCGGTCGAGTGCGAGCCGATCAAGGTCGAGATGGTCGTGCGCGGCTACCTGACCGGCTCGAGCTCGACCAGCATCTGGCGGGCCTACGAGAAGGGCGAGCGGCTGTTCTGCGGTCATCAGCTCGCCGACGGAATGGTTCGTCACCAGAAGCTGCCGGAGAACTTGGTCACGCCCACGACCAAGGCCGACAAGGGCGAGCACGATCAGAACGCGAGCAAGGCCGAGCTGGTCGCGATGGGGGTCATCGACGCCGACCTGTTCGATCGTCTCGAGCAGCAGTGCCTGCAGCTGTTCGCGCTCGGCCAGAAGCTGGCCGGCGAGCGTGGGCTGATCCTGGTCGACGCCAAGTACGAGCTCGGTCGTCGGCCTGACGGCGAAATCGTCCTGATCGACGAGATCCACACGCCTGACAGCTCGCGCTACTGGTACGTCGACGGCTACGAGCAAGCGATGGCGGCCGGCGAGGATCCGCGCGCGCTCGACAAGGAGTTTGTGCGCCGCTGGCTGGTCTCGCAGGGCTTCCACGGCGACGGCACCCCGCCGAAGCTGCCCGACGCGATCCGAATCGAGGCCGCGCAGCGCTACATCGAGACCTACGAGCGGATCACGGGCCAGCCCTTCGTCCCGGACACCGAGCCGCCGCTCGCGCGCATCCGGCGGAATCTCGGCATCTAATCC
>DATLLB010000775.1:0-5815 GCA_035538075.1 Enhygromyxa sp. | reverse complement strand
GGAACACAGCCACGCCAGGGCGACCCCCACTGCAACCGTGAAGGAAGGGCTGAGCTCGCTTGCGGAACGCGTGATCGACTCGGCAGCTCGTGGCACGAGACTGTCATGCGTTCCGCAAGCGAGCTCAGCCCTTCCTTCACGGTTGCAGTGGGGGTCGCCCTGGCGTGGCTGTGTTCCTGCTCCGTCGACAACGCGCCGCGCGAGGAGGCGCCCACGTCGGACACGGAGTCCACGGGGGATGGTGATGGCGAGCCCGGGGATGGGGACGGCGAGCCTGGGGATGGGGACGGTGACGGCGAGCAGACCTGCTGCGAGCAATGTGAGGCGATGATCGCTGACTGCTATGCGGTCTGCAGCGCAGAATACGATGCGTGTGTCTCGGACTGTCCGCCCGTTGGCCCCGACGAGCGCGATGTGTGCGAGGGGCTCTGCTCGGTCGATTACGAGGACTGTAGCGAGCCGTGTTATCCGTGCGCGCTCGATTGTCCGGGAGAGTGTTAACGCCGCTTCAGAAGCGTCCGCCTCACTGCGGGTTGATCTCGGTCAGCGCCATGCCGCCCGGGTACGCGTAGGAGGTCGCGCTCGTGTAGCCGAGGTTGATGATGCCGAACGGTCCGCTCGAGCGGGCGAAGTGGTTGCCCTCGGCGATCACCCAGTCCGAGACCTCGTAATTGCCGACCGAGTAATAGCCATCGACGCGCACGCCGTCGACGAACACGTCGGCGCCGCCTTGCTCGCGGATCACCTGCACATAATCGACGTCGTAGCCGATGCCGGTGGTGAACGCGTAGGCGTCGAGGAACTGCTCGGTCGGGACCATCTGGACCATGGACGGGTCACCGGTGGTCGCGCCGCTGTTCTTGCCGGCGAGGTACTGGACGGGCATGAACGGGCCGCTGCCGGTGAAGACGTGGCTGGTGGTGGTCTCGAGCTCGTGCCACTCGCCGCGATCGAGGTTGATCGGGAATCCGCCGGGGTTGGGGGAGGCGTTGATCGTGACATTGTCGGCGCCGGCGTAGATGCGCCAGTGGAAGCGCTCGGTGCCGCGTGGTGGGGCGCGCGGGCCGACGTATTCCTGACCCCAGTAATCGAGCGGGAGCATCTGCTCTTCGATGTGATCGGCGTATTGCGTGCCGGCGGGGACGTTGACGATCTCGGAGCCGGAGATGAGCGCGATCGGCTTGTTGGCGCTCACGTAGGTGCCGGAGACGTCGATGTGGTTGGCGGCGACGACCTGCAGGGTGTCGCCGCGGTTCATCATCACCTGGCCGGTGCCGTTGGCCGGCACGTCGGGCACGCCGATACCGGCGAGGGTCGCGACCGGGGGATTCCAGGTCACGGTGGTGTTGTCGGCGATCGCAATGACGTTGAAGTAGCTGGGGTAGTAATTGTTCAGCCACGGATAATAGGAGGCGACCACGTGGTTTTGGCGCAGGGCGTGCTCGGGCAGCAGCATCGAGGCGTCGTTGGTCTGAATGGCGGCGAGCGGCGAGTGCAGGTAGGCGACGACGGGGATGTTGCTCTGCACCCGATAGGTTCCGCCCTGGCGCTTGTACGAGACGCTCTCGATCGGCTCGGCGTCCATCTCGAACACCTGCACGCGGCCGGGTGGGACCACGACGGCGTCGCCGAGCGGCATCTCGTGGTTGCTGAATTCGGGCATGTAGTAGAGTTGGACGGTGGCCGAGTCGGTGTTCGAGATGTTGCCGATCACGAACGAGTCGGGCGGCTCGGGCTGCGGATCGTCGACCGCGGTGTAGTTGTCCATCTTGTGGGCGAAGAACGAGCAGCCGACCGAGCTGGGCGCGAAGGTGATCAGCTCGCACTTCTCGTGGCAGGCGCCCTGGCGGCACTGCTGTGTGTCGGTGCAGAAGCTCAGCGGGCCGTAGGCGCTGCCGTCGTCGAGGCATGTCGCGAGGCCGCCGGCCTTGCAGATCGAGGTGCCGGGCTCGCAGAAGCGCGGCGTCGCGTCGTCGCCGTCGCCATCGCCGGTCTCGGTATCGCCGGTCTCGGTATCGCCGTCGCCGTCGCCATCACCGTATTCGGTCGAATCGGGCGTCACCGCGCCATCGGATCCGCCTTCGTCCGCACACGCGGCGAGCAGCGCGACGAAGGCAGCGGTGGACAGGAGCGCATGCGAGAAAAACCGGCGTCCAATGCTCATGCTCGAGGTCTCTGGGGCCTCGCTAGTGTGAGTCGGTTGTCGGTGGTCGGCCAAGCTCGCGGCCGGTCAGCGTCGCGCGCTCACTCGACCTCGGGCACCGGGAATCGCATGGTCACGAACTCCTCGGCCGCGGTCGGATGGATGCCGAGCGTGGCGTCGAAGTCTCGCTTGGTCGCGCCGCACTTGAGCGCGACCGCGAGTCCTTGAATGATCTCTGGCGCGTCGTCGCCGACCATGTGAGCGCCGAGCACCACGCCGGTCGGCTTGTCGACGACGAGCTTGACGACCACTCGCTCGGTGCGGCCCGAGAGCGTGGCCCTCATCGGTCGGAAGCGGGCGCAGTAGATCTCGACGGCCTCGTGGCGCTCGCGGGCCTGCTCCTCGGTCAGGCCCACGGTCGCGACCGCCGGGCGCGAGAACACGGCGGTCGGGATGTTGCTGCGATCGAGGATCAGCGGCTTGCGATGAAAGAGGGTCTCGGCCAGCGCTCGACCCTCGGCGATGGCGACGGGCGTGAGGTTGACGCGGTGGGTGACGTCGCCGACCGCGTAGATGTTGGGCACGGAGGTGCGGTTGCGATCGTCCACGACCACGCCGCCGTCGGGTCGCATGGCGACGCCGACAGCCTCGAGCCCGAGATTCTTGCTGCTCGGCGTGCGGCCGGTCGCGAACAGGACCGCGTCGGTCTCGTGGAATTGATCGTGATCGAGCAGCAGGCTGAGCGAGCCGTCGCTGCGCCGATCGATGCTGTGCACGCGGACCTCGGTCTGGATGTCGACGCCGCGCTGGCGCATCTCCTCGGCGAGGCGCTCGCGAATCTCGCGATCGAAGCCACGCAGCACGTTCTCGCCGCGCAGCAGCATGGTCACGCGCGAGCCGGCGCCGTTGAAGATGCCAGCGAACTCGACCCCGATGTAGCCACCGCCGATGATGGTCACGCGCCGCGGCAGCTCGCGCAGCTCGAGCGCCTCGTTGGAGGTGATCGCATGCTCGATGCCAGGGATCGCCGGGAGCTCGGGCCAGCCGCCGGTGGCGATCAAGATGTACTTGGCGGTGTAGCGGCGCTCGCCGACCTCGACGGTGTGCGCGTCGATCAGCTTGCCGCGCCCGGGGATGACCTCGACCTTGGAGTCGCGCAGCAGCCGGGCGTAGATCTGCTCGAGCCGATCGAGTTCGCGGTTCTTGGCGTCGATCAGCTTGGCCCAGTCGAGCCTCGGCTCGCCGAACTCCCAGCCGTAGCCGGCCGCGTCGGCGAAGTGCTCGGAGTAGGACGCGCCGTAGACCAGCAGCTTCTTCGGCACGCAGCCCCGCAGCACGCAGGTGCCCCCGATGCGCCCGGCCTCGCAGATGGCGACCTTGGCACCGTACTCGCCAGCGCGGCGGCTCGCCGCCACGCCACCGGAGCCTGCGCCGATGGTGAACAGATCGAAGTCGAACTCCGGCATCGGCGAACGCTAGAAGAGGCCGGCCAAATCAGCAAGCGGGCGTGGTCAAGCGCGAGCGGGGAGGTTAACGTCTACGCGCGCGATGCCGACGATCGCCGACATGCTGCTGCTGACCATCCCGGTGATGGTGCTGTGCCTGTTGGTCGGGCTCGGGCTGGCGATCGGGGTGCTCGCCACCGAGGGGCGCAACGCGAAGATCGTCACCGCCTCGCAGATCGCCGGGCTCATCAACCTCGCGCTGATCCTGCCGCTCGGCGTGCTCGCGTGGTCGGCCGAGACCCGCGACGTCCGCTGGATGTTCATGTTCGTCGCGGGGGCGTTCGCGTTGATCGGGTTGCTGGGCCTGCGGCTGCCCAACCGCTTCCGGGACTAGCCCGCGGTGAGTCCGGCCAGCAACGCGAGAAAGTGCGAGTCGTCGCGCATGTCGGCGAAGTCCTCCTCGGTGCGCGCCGTCTCGCGCCAGCGCTCGTCGCTGGCGATCGCACGACGCAGGTCCGCGAGTGCCTCCGCGCGCTGCTGCAGGCGCGCGTGGGCGGCCCCACGCCAAAACAGCAGCTCGCCGTCGTCCGGTTCGTCGCGCAGCGCCTCGGTGTAGCAGTCGATGGCCGCCTCCAAGGTCCGCCGAGCTTCGTCACGCTCGCCGATCTCCTGCAGCATGTGGCCGATGCAGTGCAGCTTGATCCCGGGTCGCTGGTTCGGCACGTTGCCCCGACGAAACGCGTCCAGGGCTTCGGCGTAGCGTTTTTGGCGCTTGAGACAGAGGGCGAGGTTGTGCCACGCGTAGCCGTCGGCAGGTTCGATCCGCAGCGCCTCGCGATACGATCGTTCTGCCTCGGGCTGCTGGCCGAGGTCAAAGTGGGCGAGGCCGTGGCCCTCCCACGCCGCCATGTTCTCGGGTTCGTCGCGCAGCGCCGCCTCGTAGGCCACGAGCGCGTCGGCGGGTCGGCGGAGGGCGCTGCGCAGAAACGTTGCAAACTGGTAGTGCTCCGCTGCGCTCGCATCGGCGGATGTGAACAGCTGCTTCGACGCCAACGCGGGGTCGCGCAGGATCTCGTGCAACTCCTCGTCGTAACTCCAGCCAGAAGTCAGTCGCAGGCCAAGCTCGTGCAACTGCGCGAGCAAGGGCGAACGTCGCAGCGCCGCGAACAGCTCGACGAGGTCGAGGGAGCAGAGCAGCCCCAGCCGGGTCAAGCGTGGGTGCGACGAGCCGTCGAGGATCGCCTCGATGTCTTGAAGGCTCCAATCGTAGTCGTGAACGTCCAGCGTCAATCCACGTAGCTCTGTCGGCAGCGATCGCTTCAGACGCTCGAGCTGTTTGCGACCGAACGCCTTGCTGAGCAACGTGAAGCTGCGCAGCGGCGGGAGCTGCCAGTCGAGGTCGCGGTCGAAGCTCGACGAGCGCAGCTCCAAGTGCTCGAGGCGCGGAAGCGAGTCTGCGAGCATGGCCGGTGACCAGCGCAGCTGGACCTTGCGCGAGCCGAGGGCGAGCGCTCGCAGCGTTCGCCCGGCCGGCAGCGCGGGATTGCTCAGCAGCGTCGCGACGTTGCTGAACACGGATCCCGAGCTCGAGCCGCCGTGAATCGTCAGCGACTGCAGCAGCGCGGCGGAAGGATGCGCGAGCAAGGCCTCGATGCCCGCCGTCGAGGTCGCGGTGTCCTCGAGCTCGACCCTCACCGCGCGCCAGAAGCCCATGTGCCAGTCGACCTCGACCCGCGCGAGCTGGGCCGCGCCCTCGCACGAGAGCGCATCACGGTGGTCGTCGAGCAGTCGCGCCTGCGCGGCCTGTAGCTCGGGGTTCTGGGGTTCGCTCGAGAGCGCGTCCTGGACCAGGATCAGCTCGCCACGAGGATGTCCGCGGGTCGCCAACCAGTCGGCGTAGACGAGGTAGTTCTCGCGGCGCTCGAGGTCGTCGGCGATCGCGGACTCGAGCGCTGGGTCGCGGACGTCGTCCATCGACCTCAGTATAGCCACTTCTAGCGGCTAACTCACACGCGTGCGGCTTGCATTTGATGGTGTTTCGCAGACACTAAGCGGCATGTCCTTGAAAGGTGTTGCCAAGCAGACGCTCGAGATCATCGAGCGCGGTGGATATGAGTCGCCCAGCGGCGTGTGGGTGGAGCTCGGCGAGGCGATCACGGCTGCGGTCACGCAGACCGAGACGTTCACGCCCAATGAGCTGCGCCGCCTGCTCGCGGAGCGGCCCGAG
>DATLLB010000774.1:0-3398 GCA_035538075.1 Enhygromyxa sp. | reverse complement strand
GGACCTGATCGATCGCGGTGTGAGCGAATTCGGCGAGCTGCTCGCCGAGCTGCTCGAAGCCACGCCGGGGGCTTGCGGCGCGGTCCTGTCCGATGGCGTCGACGACACCATCGACACCGCCCACCGCCCGTCCGAGATCTCGGCGCTCGACGTCTGCATTGCCGGCGCCCAGGTCGGTCAGGCGATGACCCGCCTCACGGTCTCGGCGATCATCTTCGGCGTCGGCCGACCGCAGGTCGTGCTCGAGGCCCCCGACAAGGTGCTGATCACCAAGGTGCTGTGGGAGGAGTACCTGCTGACGCTCGTCTTGCGCCCGCACGCCAACATCACGCGCGCGATGCGAGACTTCGACGACACAGCCGAGCGTGTGCTCGCGTTGCTGCGCTAATCGGGCGCTGAGCGGTGTCTGGGGAAGAGTCAGCGTGCTTGACGGCCATAACCCCACGGGTAGACTGCCGGATGCGTGGGCCCGGCCACCCTTGGCGGCCCCCAGAGCTTGCCCCTCCCCAACACGGAACCGATCAGGAGACACACCGAGATGGCCACCCATATCACCGAAGAGTGCATCAACTGTGGCGCTTGCGAGCCCGAGTGCCCCAACGAGGCCATCTCCGAGGGCGAAGAGATCTACGTGATCGATCCCAACCTCTGCACCGAGTGCGTCGGCTTCCACGACTACGAAGCGTGCCAGGCCGTGTGTCCGGTCGAGTGCTGCCTGCCCGACCCCGAGCGCCGCGAGACCGAGGAGATTCTGATCACCCGCGCTCGCAAGATCCACCCCGACAAGGGCTTCGGCGAAGACTTCCCCAGCCGTTTTCGCAAGTAAGTGATGCCCGCTCCCGATGGGCGACGAAAGGCGAAGCATCCGACGACAGTGGTTGCTTCGCTTTTTCATTTCATTGGTCATCGCGCTCGGCTTCGGCTTCGCGCTCTATCGCAAGATCGACTTCATCCCCGCTGATCCGTGGCTGCCCGGCTGGGTGCTGCCGAGCTACCTGCTCACGCTGATCGTCTACTTCGCGCTGCGAGCCGGTCGCTGGCACTACCTGGTCGAGCCGCTCGGCAAGGTCGACGCTCGCACCACCTTGTCCGTCTCGATGGCCGGGACGATGTGGATCATGGTCCTGCCGCTGCGCCTCGGCGAGTTCGCGCGTCCGCTGTTCCTCGCGCAGAAGAGCGAGATCGGGGTCGGCCAAGCGCTCGGCACCGTCGCTATCGAGCGCGTCGTCGATGGCCTGCTGGTCTGCGCGCTGTTCTTCGGCGTGCTGCCGATGCTGCCCGAGGTCACCGGCGAGCAGGCCGTCGCGTTCGAGCGCCTGCGATCGCTCGGGTTGATCGCCAGCGCCGGATTGTTCGGCGTCCTGATCGTCCTGCTCGGCATGGCCCTCGCGCCAGCCACCGTCGGTCGCCTGGTCGCCGCCACGCTCGGCCGCCTGCTCCCGAGCGTCGCCGACAAGCTCGAGAAGCTCGCGCGTGGCATCGCCGAGGGGCTGGCCGCCCTGCCCTCGCTCGCGCCGCTGCTGAAGTTCATGGTCGCCACGCTGGCCTACTGGGCCATCAACGCGCTCGGCACCTGGCTGCTCGCCGTCGGCTGTGGGATCGAGATCGGCTTCCCCGAGGCGCTCGCGATCCTCGCGGTGCTCAACCTCTCCTTACTGATCCCCGGCGGCCCTGGGATGTTCGGCGTGTTTCACTACGGCCTGATCCTCGGGCTCTCGATGTTCGTCGACGCGGCCACCGTCGAGTCCCGCGGCAGCCTGTTCATCTTCTGGCTGTACGTGACGCAGATGTCGATGGGCGTGCTGCTCGGCGCGATCGCTCAGCGCATGCTGAAGCTCGACTGGCGGGCGCTGGTTCACCCAAACGTGGAGCACAGCCATGAGCGATGAGCAGACCCCTCCGGTCGACCCGGTCGTGGTCCCGCGGGTCAAGCCCAAGGACGTGCTCAAGCTCGTCGTCGGCGTGGTCCTGTTCGTGCTGGTGCTGCGCTACCTCGCGCCCAACTGGGACGCGCTGCGAGCCAGCGTCAGGTTCGACTGGCGCTACGCCGCGCTCGGCCTGCTCGGCACCACCATCGCCAGCTTCGTCACCGCGGCGCGCTGGAAGCTGCTCGCCGAGGTCATGGGCGGGACCAAGCTCGCCTTCTCGAGCTACTTCTACGCGTTGGTGTTCACCCGCGTGGTCGGCCAGGTGTTGCCGACCGTGCTCGTCGATCTGATCGGTCGCGGCGCGGCCTTGCAGTCGGCCGGCAGCAAGCGCTCGCTCGGCCACGCCGCCATGCAGCTGGTGCTCGAGCGCATCTTCGACGGCGTGCTGCCGATGCTGATGGTGCTGTGGGCGGTCGTCGTCTCGCGCGGTTGGCTGCCGATGAGCCCCATCGCCAGCCTCGCGTTGCTCTGCGCGGGCTTCCTCCTGCTCGCGATCCCGCTGCTGCGCCCGAGCGTGCACGTGGCCCTGCGCGTGTACCTGTGGCTGCGCCTGCGGATCCCCTGGCGACGCAGCGCGCAGATCGAAGCTCGAGCCGAGGCCGAGCTGGCCGAGACCCCGGCCGTCGACGCCAAGCTCGCGACCAAGGTCGCCCTGCTCAGCCTCGCCCGCTACGCGACCGTGATGCTGCAGTGCTGGGGGATCGCCGGCGCCGTCGGCCTGCTGATCCCCTGGGATGACATGACCGCCGCCGCCTCGATCTCGCAGCTCGCGAGCTTGGTCGGCATCACCCCCGGTGGCCTCGGCATCGTCGAGGCCGGCTGGGCCGGCGGCCTCGCGTGGGTCGGCATCACCGATCCCGAGCAAGTCAGCCTCTGCGTGCTCGCCCAGCGCTTCGGCTTCATCGCCTTCTTCAGCATCCTGACGATCGCCAGCTACCCGTTCGCCGCCCACGAGAAGCGCAAGCGCCATGCATGACACGAAGCGCCCACGCGTCGCACCGCCGGTCCCGATCCTCACCGGCGATGCCTACGAGCAGATCTATCTGGTGCTCGCCAGCCTGTTCATCGCCTCGCTGGTCGCCTGCAACCTGATCTTCCAGAAGTTCTTCATGCTCGAGATCCCGCTCCCCGGCGGCGGCTCGTACACCTTTCGGCAGTCGGTGGGCATCCTCGCCTACCAGATCACCTTCCTCGTCACCGACATCCTCTCCGAGATCTATGGCGCCCGCCGAGCCAACCAGGTCGTGCTCGCCGGCCTGATCGCCAGCGTCTTCACCACCGGCCTCGTCGAGATCTCCGACCTCAGCAAGAGCGCCGAATTCGGGATCGGCGACGCCACCTTCCATCAGGTGTTCGGGCTCTCCAAGATCGCCGTGTTCGCCTCGATGATGGCGTACCTGACCGCGCAGTTCATCGACATCCGCCTGTTTCACTTCTGGAAGCGGCTGACCAAGGGCAAGCACCTGTGGC
>DATLLB010000773.1:0-4279 GCA_035538075.1 Enhygromyxa sp. | reverse complement strand
CGCGCAAGTACTCCTGCGCGAGCTCGATGCGGTGCTCGTCGTTGGCGTTGGCCCAGCCGGCGCGCGCGAGCAGGTCGGCGGAGCTCGGCGCGGGGCTGACGAGCTTGCAGTCGATCACGAAGTCGGCGCCCATGCAGCCGCGGTCGCGGGCGCCCTCGAGGTACTTGGACAGGCCCGCATCGGTGTCGCAGTCGGTCGCAGGGGGCAGCTTGGCCAGCGGCATGTTGCCTTGGTACAGCTGGCGGGCGATCTCGTCGCCCTCGATCCAGATCGAGCGATCGGCGAGCTGGCCGGCGAGGATGCGCGTGAATTCGCCGTGCTGCTTGCCGAGCTTCCACTGACCTTCGAAGACTTTTCGTCCGTCGGCATCCCAGCGCGTCTGCAGGCCGTGCATCTCGCCGCCGCTCCACAGGCTTTCTTCGAGCTTGCGGCCCTCGCCATCGAACACGCGGTGAGTGCCGTGCATCAGCCCGTGGACGTAGTCGGACTCGGTGCGTCGGTTGGTCGAGGCGTTGACGAGCACGCCCGTGCCCTCGACGAGCTGCGCGCGGCCGAGCTCCTTGCCGGTCTCGTCGCGCTGAATGAACAGGCCCCACGCCCGGCCGCCTCGATACTCGCCGTACTCGATCTCTTGTCCGTTCTCGGCCCAGCGACGCACGGTCCCGTGCAGCCGACCGTCGACGTAGGTGTGCTCGGCCGCCTTGGCGCCGCTCGGGTGAAACCACTGCCAGACGCCGACCATGTGGTTTTCGTGCTTGCGGCCGATCGACTGGAGCTTGCCGTTGTCGTGGAAGCGCGCCTCCATGCCCGTCCAGCGGCCCTCGGCGTCGACGCAGCGGATCTCCGTGCCGTCGGGCGGGGCGGCGCCGCTGAGCTTTCCGCCAGGCTCACAGGCTGCGTCGCCCTTCGTCCAGAACTCGAGCTGCGGCGGCTCGGTGGGGATCGGGGCGTCGATCACCGCGGCGCTCAGCGGCTCGGCGTTCGGACCGGGGCCGATCTCGAAGCGCGTGGGTGCGACTGGCTTTACCTCGGGTTTGGGATCGTCGGGCTCGGGTTTGGGCTGCGGCGCTGCGCGGGTCTCGACCTTGGTGCCGCCGTCCGTGGGCGGTGGCTGACCCGTGCAGGCGAGCAGCACGAACGCGATCGGAGCGATCGCTCGACGGGTCAATCGTAGGTCTCCTTGCCGATCGTCCCGGTCAGCTTGCCCGTGCGCACGTCGAAGATCTCCAGCGAGCTGGTCCGCACCACGAAGACGTGCGTGTCCGAGGCGACCAGCCCCTGAATCCAGTCGACCGCGAAGATCGGCCGCAGCTTGGTCTCCCACACGCGCTTGCCGGTCGTGAGATCGAGCGCGGTGATGTACCAGTCCTCCTGGCCCGCGCCGTAGGTGGTCACGAACACGTCGCCCGCGATCGCGCCGAACTTGTCGGTGTCGCGCAGCGTGGCCTTCGACACGCTCGGCGTGGCCTGCTGCCAGAGCACCTTCTTGCTGGCGGGATCGAGCGCGACCGCGGTCGGGACCTTGGTGCCGGGCTCGGTGTGCCCGAGCGCGACCATCTTGCCGCCGCGCTCGTACACGAATTCGAGCTTGAGCTTGTCGACCTCGGGCAGGCCCTCGCGCTTGGCGTCGGCCCAGCTGCCGCCGCCTTGCAGGGCGGTCTGGGCCTCGTGCCGCGAGCTGAAGCACCACTCGGGCTGCGGGCTCGCGGTCAGCTGACCGGTCGTGACGTCGAGCAGGTGCGTGCGCTCGTCGAGCTGCTTGATCCAGACCTGCTTGGCTTGCTCGGGATCCTGCGGAACGCAGAGGTAGTCGACGACGTCGCTGAGCTCGAGCGAGTGTCGCTGCGAGCCGGTCGCGAGATCGAGCACTCGCACCTGCGCGCGCGCGTCGGTGACGACCAACGCGTCGCCGGCCGCTCCGCAGAAGGTGCTCTGGTAGCCGCCCATGTACGTGCCGAGGCTCTCGGTCCGCCAGATCGTCTCGCCCGAGCTGTCGTACACGCCGCAATACAGGTGGTCTTCGTTGGCGACCGCTCGCGTGCGCCCGACCACCGCGGTCGCGTTGTTGACGGTCACCACCTGCGGGACCCCGGCGACGTCGTCCCACAGCACGTGCTCGTTGTTCAGCACCTGACCGATGAGCCCGTCGACGCCCTTGAAGGCGAGGAACAGCGGCACGGCCACGCCGGCGACGATCATGAGCGGGAGCAGGAACAGGACCGCGCGCGGCTTGCTGGGCTCGGGCAGCTTGACGAACTGCTGCACGGGCTGCACCTGTCGCGCGTGTTGCTGTGCGGCGGCCTGTTGCTGCGCGGCGATGATCGCCTGGGCGATCACGTGCGGATCGATGGCCATGCCCGCTTGCGTGTGGGCCTTCTTCGCCTGCTCGATCCGAAACGCGCTCCCGCAGTAGGCACACTGATAGTTGCTGCCAGGCTGCTGGTGGGGAAGGCTGGCGCCGCAGTTGGGGCAGTCGACGCTGATGAGCTCCATCGCCATCGACTATCGCCTTTTTTGGCGGCCGAGGACACCCTCACAGCAGCGAGGCGTCCAGGTCCTCGGCGTCCAACTTAGCGAGCCCCGAGGCGGCCTCGAAGAAGTTGTACATGCCCGGCACGCTGTTGATCACCGGCTTCGGGGCGGCGAACTCCCGCACGCGCAGGTCGAAGCTGTTGAACATCTCCATGTCGATCAGATCGCCGCCGCTCACGACCACGAACAGGGTCCGGAAGTGCCGCTGCGACTCGTCGTGCCTGGGGAACCGAGCGCCGTGGTCCTGCACGAGCTCGTCCATGGTCGCGCTGCGCAGCGAGCCCTCGAAGATGCCGTGCTCCTGGTCGACCCACTGCGCGTCGTCGGCCCAGCTGATCGCCGGGATGCCGGCGGGGCTGACCAAGCCCATGAGGTAGAGCTCGAGGCGCGCGTAGATGCGGTCGTTGTGGGTCGCACCGTCCGGCGACCAGTTGGTCGTGCCGTCGAAGTCACAGAAGTACTGGTTGTCGCCGAGCGGCTCGATCTGATCGGGCGAGCAGCCGCCGAGCTGGCCGCCGACATCGGCGAAGCCGAAGTGATCGACCGAGGCGCTCGGCAGGAAGGCGTTGCCCCAGCGCTCGCCGAGCTCGCGCAGGCTCGGACCGCCGACCACGTGCTTGATGCCGCCGAGCATGACCGCGTGCTGCAGGCGTCCTTCGGAGCCGAACAGCTGGGTGTGATCGAACAGCGACAGACCGAGGCCCTCGACGTCGTTGCGCACGCGCACGCTGTCGCCGTCGTTGGTGATCGCGGGGTGCTGGCCCTCGCTCGCGGGCACGAACACGATGAAGTCGAAGTCGTCGGCGAACACCTCGTAGAGCCGTGCGGTGGCCTCGGGCGACCAGCGGCTGAAGGGCAGGCCGTACCACTGGCTGAGGTGATCGCGGCTGACGTTGAGCTCGGCCACTCGACGCGATCGATGGATGCGGACGCGGAAGTCGCTGCCCTCGGCGATCAGCGTGCCGTCGTCGTTCTCGATCACCTGGTGGGGCTCGGCCGGCTCGACCTCGGGGCCGACGTAGTCGGCGTGGTCCAAGTCGTCCAACGCGTACTCTTCGCCACCAGTCCCGCCGGGCGCCGCATCGAGCGAGTCGCTGTCGCAGCCGACCGTGAGGCAGGTGGCGGCGATGAGGGTGGAGGTCAACATGTGCAGGGAACGCAGGCTGGTCAGTTGCATCGGTCTTGCTCTCTCGTGCCCCTCGTTCGACGAGCCCGGTCCACCGGCGATCCCTGGCCACTTCGCAAAAAAGCGCGTTAGCCAGTGCGTAGGGACGCGTAGAGGCCATTTGCCGCGTCGCATTTTGCCTCGCGGTCGGGCATCATCTCGGAGCATGTCGAGCTTGTTGCCGCTTCGATCCATCCATTACTTCGCTCTGCCCTTCGCGCTCGCGCTGACCTCGATCGCGTGCGCTTCGGATCCCGCGACGAGCGAGGGCGATGGTGCGAGCGAGACTGGCGACGGAGACGGAGACGGTGATCCAGGCGACGGAGACGGAGACGGCGACGGTGAATCGGGCGACGGCGACGGTGAGCCGAGCGAAGGGCTGACCTACTGGAAGGACGCCAAGGCGATCCTCGACGCGCGCTGCGTGACCTGCCATGTCGCGGGTGGCATCGGTCCGTTCGCGCTCGAGAGCTGGGATCAGGTCGAACCGTTCGCGCCGATCATCGCCCCGGCGATCGCCGACCTCAGCATGCCGCCGTGGCCACCGAACGCGGAGTGCAACAGCTACGAGGACGAGCGCTC
>DATLLB010000772.1:0-8238 GCA_035538075.1 Enhygromyxa sp. | reverse complement strand
CTTCGGGGGCCTGGGTGGACGTTGAGCTGCCGGCCAACGTGGCCGGTTGGCTGCTGTTGGCCGCGCTGCCGCTGCTGCTCGCGGCGTGCACGGCATTCACGAAGATCGCGGTGGTGCTCGGGGCTCTGCGGCTCGGCCTCGGAGCGGAGCGCCTGCTTCCGGGGGGCTCGATGCTGGCGTTGGCGCTGGTGATCACCGCGCTGGTCATGGCGCCGGTGACCGAAGATTGCCTGGCGGCGCTCGACGAGCTGGGCGGATACCAAGCGTTGGTCGCCGCGCCGCTCGAGCTCGGCGCACGCACGCTCGCGCCGCTGTGGGAGTTCTTGGCCACGCACGCGAAGCCCGAGGAGGTCGAGCGCTTCGCCGAGCTCTCGGGTCGCGGCAGCGACGAGCCGCTGGTCTTGGCGCCGGCGTTCCTGCTCAGCGAGCTCGGCCGCGGGCTCGAGCTGGCGGTGCTCATCCTGCTGCCGTTCGTGGTCGTGGACCTGATCTGCGCGCAGGTGTTGGTGCTGCTCGGGCTTGCGAGCACGCCGACGGCCGTGATCGCGCTGCCGGCCAAGATCCTGCTGTTCCTGGCCGCCGATGGCTGGTCGACGGTGGTGGTCGGGCTGGTCGAGGGCTACCGATGATCGACGCGCTCGCACACGCGATTCGCGAGGCGTTCGGTCTGGTGATCGCGAGCACGCTGCCGCTCTTCGCGATCGCAGCCGCGGCCGCCTTGTTGATCGGCTTGCTCGGCGGCTCGCTGAGCATCCGCGACGCGGCGCTCGGGCACATCGTGCGGGTGCTGGCGGTGCTGCTGGCGATCGGTCTGGTGATCGACATGGTCGCGCAGGGCAGCGTGGAGTTTGCGAAGCGCAGCTGGGCGCAGCTGGACGGCGAGCGGTGATCGAACTCGGCGTGGCGCTGCTGCTTGCGAGCGCTCGGGTCTGGGCGCTGCTGCGCGTGCAGGCCAGCTGGCGTGCCGTGCTGGGCGGTCGCTGGGAGTGGATCGCCGCGGCGCTGGCCGTGCTGGTGGGCGCGTCGATGATCGCCGCCGGTCGGCTCGCGCCGATCGAGCCCGAAGGAAGCGGGCCGCTGATCGTCGCGCTCGCGTTCGAGCTGGCGCTCGGCAGCGTGATCGGCCTCGCGGTCTCGCTGCCCGGCTGGGCATTGGTCGGTGCGGCGGCGCAGAGCGAGCACGCGCTGGAGCTGCGCGGCGGCGAGTCGGGCACGCTGTCCACGTTGATCGTCGCCGCCTCGCTCGCGGTCGGTCTGAGCCTGGGCTTGCACGGGCCGCTGCTGGCGAGCTTGCTGGCGAGCTTCGAGCAGTTCGAGCTGGCGAGCGCGTCGGCCTGGTTGATCGCGCCGGAGCTCGGCGCGTGGCTGATCGCTCAGCTCGCGATGATCACGAGCCTGGCGCTGGCTCTCGCGACACCGGTGCTGCTGACGTGGACGCTCGTCGAGCTCGGCGCGGCGAGCCTCGGCCGCGGCGGCTTCGAGGCGGCCTCGCTGAGCTCCGCGATCACGCCGGCGCTGCGGCTCGCGGCCGCGCTCGTGGCCCTCGGCGCCGCTTGGTCGGCGTACCCCGAGGCGTTTGCACGCGGGTTGTGATCGCAGGCAGACTCGCGGCGTGGCGATCCGAACGCTCGCAGCGGGCCTGGCACTGATGTGTCTGCTCGCGTGTGGCGAGGATCCTGCGCTCGCGCCCGTCGATCGGCTGCTGCTCCCCAGCGGGCTCGCGTTGAGCCCCGACGCGCGCTGGCTGTTCGTGACCAACGGCAACTGGGATCGCACGCGCAACGGCTCGGCGTTGCTGGCCCTCGATCTCGACGCGCTCGCGGACGGCATCGCGGCCCCGCGCGGCGCTGGCGAGTCGCTCGACGCCGATCACCCGTGCCGCGAGCACGCCGTCGATCCGCGCATCGAGTGCGATCCGGCGCGGGTCATCGACGCGAGCCTCGGCGTGCGCATGCCCTCGGGCGCGGGCAACATCGCGATCGATCGCCCTGGCGGCGATCAGGGCCCGCTGCGCCTGCTGATCCCCACGCGGCTCGAGCCCAGCTTGGTCTGGGTCGACGTGTTCGGCCCGGGCTTCGGCGCCGATGAAGGCCTGCGCTTCGACTGTGGGCAGGCCGAGGATCGCTACTGCGATCGCCTCCACCGGCTCGAGGGCATCGCCGACGATCCCTCGCGCGTGACCGTCGACGATGGCGGGTTCCGCTTCGCTTATCTGCCGCACTTGCTCGGTCGCACGCTCACGCTGGTCCTGCTCGACGGCGAGCGCGGGCCGGAGGTCGTCGACGTCGAGAGCGAGTTCTTTCGCCTCGACGAGCTGTTCGACAGCGACCTCGGCGGTGGCTTTGCGGTGATCCAGCGCGCCTGCGATGTCGAGACAGGCAACGCGCCGGCCTCGACGATCGACTGCACGCGGCCCTACTTGATGGCCAGCCAGCGCTTCTGGTGGGGCCTGCGGACCTTCCGGATCGCGCCGGGCCTCAACGTGGTGGTGCCCGGCGCGGAGCTGACCGTGCTCGGGCCCAACCTCGAGGCGGCCGAGCCGAAGCCGCTGATGGCCGGCATGGCCTTCGAGGATCCCGAGCAGGGCGATCGCTTGCTGGTCGTGCACACGACCCCGCCGGCGCTGAGCCGCGTCGACACCAGCCTCGACGAAGATCAAAACCCGCGCTTCGAGGTCGTCGACACGGTCGGGCTGTGCACCAACCCCAACCTGGTCGCCGTCTGGCGCCCGGCCGAGCACGGCCAGATCGGGCCCGAGCTCGCGTTGGTCAGCTGCTACGGCGCCGATCAGCTCGCGGTCGTCGACCTGGGTGTGTTCGCGATCGTCCGGACGATCGCGCTCGGCGACGGGCCCAACGAGCTAGCGATCGACGCGACGCGGCGCTGGCTGTTCGTGGCCAACACGGCCGAGAGCTCGATCTCGATCGTCGACCTCGACGCCACGCGGCCGAGCTATCTGACCGAGCTGGCCACGCTCGGGCTCGACACGCCCGCGCGCGCAGACGCGGAGTGATCACTCCGCGCCGCAGTAGCCCGCGCCCTCTTGGCCGGGGATGTCGAGCACGTAGCAGACCGGCTCCGCGCCGAGGCACGGCAGCTCGAAGGTGTCGCAGATCGGCGCGCAGCAGCTCGACGCATCGTCGACGCAGGGCAGGGTGTGCTCAGCGGCTTCGGTGCACAAATAGCCTGGCGCACACTCCTGATCGGCAACGCAGGGATCGCCGAGCAGCGCGTTGCCGGGGTTGTCGACGCACGCGGCCCACACTTGTCCGCCCGCTCCGACGACGCGCTTGCAGGCGTCGTCGGGGAACGGGCACGCGTCGAAGGCGAGCTCGCACTCGGTCAGGCACAAGCCCGGGATCGGCTCGGCCGCGGCGCTGCAGATCTGCTCGGCATCGCAACCATCACCGGTCGTCGCGTCGCAGAGCTGGCGGCAGCGACCGAGCGCACAGATCAGGGCTGGCGAGCACTCGTCGTGGTCGTTGCAGAGATCGCCTGCGAGGCCGGTACCGAGCGCGGGGACGCAGGCGAGCGACGTGAGATCACAACGCATCGACGGGCCACACTCCAACTCGGGGTCGGCAAGGGGATCGCACCCAACCATGTCACCCGGTGTTCCCGTCTCGCTCTCGCTCTCGTCTTCATCAGGGTTTGCGGTCGTCACCGTGGTCACGGGCCCGGTCATGTTCTTGCCAGGCGGCCCGAGCTGCTCGTCGGCCACGCACGCGAGCAACAACGCGAAGGGCCCGAACACCAGCGTTTTGCGGGTCGTGGAGCCATGCCGTGAGAACCTGCGCATCGCACGAGACAGTCGCACGAATGCCACGGCGACCGGAAGGGCACTGCGTTGCAGCGTGCACACCAAGCTCGTGGTTGTGTTGGCCATCACCCCCTCGACAAGCGCCGGCGCGCGCTTGTAAGGTGCCGCTGCGCAGTCACGCCGCACCGCGGCTGAATTTTTTCTACCGCCCGCGCAGCCACACCACCGCCACTACGACCCCGGAGGCGGACGAGTATCGTCGCTCGTCCATCAACACATACCGGCGGCTCGGCCACACGGCGGATCCACTAACCCACGCCGCCTAGCGGCTGACTAAGCAAACGACACAGGACTGAGACACATGAAGCGACTACTGGGATCGAATTGGAAGCGCATCGGCCTGCAAGTTGGCCTGCTCGCGGGCATCGGCCTCGCCTTCGCCGTCGGCACGCACGAACAGCCCGCGGTGGCTGACGGCGGCCTCGACTGCCCGTCGGAAGGCGAGTGCACGTTCAAGAAGCCGAACATCATGATCATCATGGACTACTCGACGTCCATGAATGAGGTCTGGCAGAACAACTTGACCCGTTGGGAGGTCACGGTTGCCGCCGTCCAGCAGGTTGCGGCGCCCGGTAGCTTCCTGAGCCAGAACACCCACCTCGCGTTGACCCGCTTCGGCCACGACCCGGCCCCGGGCTCGCAGGGCACGATGATCGCCAACGAGACCTCGGGTCTGGTCGACGGCCAGGTGCTCGACGTCGCGTGGGATGACGACAACAACGAGTATTTCAACTGCGCCGGCCAGTCGATCACCGACTCGCTCAACGCCACGCCGGCGCCGATGAACGGCAACCTGATCGGCATCGGTACGTGGACCAAGGGCGCGCTCGACTTCGTCGCCGCCGAGATCGCGCAGACCAAGGCCGATCACCCCGAGGATCAGATCGACACCCCGCGCGCGTACGTCAACGTGCTGCTGACCGACGGTGCATGGACCGGCGTTGCCGGCACGATGATGCCGGCCGACCAGAACCCGGCGATCACCGCCTCGGATCTGTTCGACGACCAGGGCATCCCGACCTACGTGGTCGCGGTGGCCGGTGACGCGAACGCCGAGGCTGCGGCCGACTCGACCGCCGCCGCCGGTGGTACCGGTCAGGCGATCGACGGCAACACGCCCGCCGAGCTCGAGACCGCGCTGCAGATGGTCGTGCAGAACATCATCGACTCGGTCGTCGCGCCCGAGTGCGTCGGCGGTCTGCCGCGCGTGATGATCCTGCTCGATGCGTCGTCGTCGATGTTGAACATCAACGGCGGTGCGAACTTCGGCGGTCCGGGCGAGACCGGCTGGGATCAGGCCCGTGAGGCGCTCGCGGGTGCGGACTCGCTGTTCGACACCGACGTCGGCATCGGCACCGTCGAGGACATCAGCCACCTCGGCCTCGCGGTGTTCGGCCACAACGCGCCGGCCCCGGGTGAGCACAAGATCCTGGTCCAGTACGGCCCCTGCATGAAGGACAACTTCGCGTGGGCCCTCGACCCGACGACCTCGTGCCAGATGCCGGGTTGCGACGACCCGTGGGGCGGCCCGCCGATCACCTGGACCTTCCAGGACGGCACCCAGGATCCGCCCGCGTTTGACAACCCGACGCAGAGCCACATGCCGCAGTGCACCCAGCCCGGTGCGTTCTGCTCGGGCTCCGGTACCTACACGCACCTCGGCCTCCAGCTGATCCGCCAGAACCAGCAGACCTATCAGGCCGACGGTCTGATGCCGATGGCGCAGTTCCCCACTACGCCGGAGACGCTGTACTTCAACATCTTGATCACCGACGGTCGCTACGACACGTACTCCACCGACGCGCAGGTGCAGTCCGAGCTGACCCAGATGTTCAACGATGGGATCACGACCTACGTGATCGGCTTCGGTGACGGCCTCAACAACAACCAGGCCATCACGCAGCTCAACAACATGGCCGACTGGGGCTCGGGCAACGCCGAGAACTACTACGACGCCAACAACCAGGCTGACCTCGAGGCCGCGCTCGCGACCATCTTCGGCAACCTGGTGTTCGACCCCTGCTGCGCGCTGAACGACTGCTCGCAGACGCCCGAGCCGACCACCAACGAGCCCGACCCGGTTCCGAACCCCTCCACCACCGGCGACGGTGATGGTGACGGCGACGGCGATGGCGACGGCGATGGCGACGGTGATGGCGACGGAGATGGCGACGCCGATCCCGACCCGACCGTCGGTGGCGATGGCGATGGCGACGGCGAGTCCGGTGAGTCCGGCACCGGCGGCGATACTGGCGTGAGCGAGGACGACGGCTGCAACTGCAGCACCACCGACAGCGACGAGGGCAAGACCCGCGGCCTGCTCGGCACCTTCCTCGCGCTCGGCCTGGCCGGCCTGGTCCGCCGTCGTCGGCGCGACTGAACCTGACCCGCAGGGATCAGGTCGAGGGGGCCACCCTCCGCACACGGTGCGGGCGGTGGCCTCCTTCTTTTAACCCCTTCGCGCTCAGTGCAAGGCGAGCCAAGTCGCCAGCCCGGCGAGCAGCGCGGTGACGATCGCCACCAGCGTGCGGGCCAGCAGCAGCCGCGCGCGCTGCTGCTGCGCGAGCGTGCTGGCGTCGTGATGAGCTTGGCTGAGCTCGCGGCTGAGCTCGTCCGGCCGCTTGATCGGCACGTCGGCGGCGGGCTTGGGCGGGCGCGTGATGGCGATCGGCGGACGCGGTGGCTGATGAGGCGGGGCCGGTTGGTGCGGCTTTCGTGCCGATCGCAGTCGGTCGAGCGCGTCGCGGAGCTCGACGGCGCTGATGCGTCGCGTGGGCTCGAGCTCGAGCATGCGCTCGAGCAGGGCAACCAGCTCGGGCGTGGGGTCGGACGTGGCGTCGATCTGCTCTCGCCAGCGCAAGCGATGACTGCTGTCGCGCAGGTCCGAGAGCTTGTGGCCCGACAGCGCGACCACGGCGATCGCCCCGAGCGCCCACACGTCGCTGGCCGGAGTCGGGTCGGCATGGAGCTGCTCGGGAGCCGAGTACGCGAGGCTGTCCGCGAGCCCGCGCGTGCTGGCGCCGGGTACGGTTGCGACCGCACACCCGAGCTCGAGCAGGCACACCTCGCGACCGCCCGAGCGCAGCTGCACGACCGCGGGCGAGAGCCCGCCATGCACGATCGGTGTCGGGCGATCGTGCAGATACGCGAGCACGTCGGCGAGCTCGCGCAGCAACGCGATCATTCGTGCCTCATCGAAGCGCCGCGCGGGCGCGGCCGCGAGCGCCTCGAGCAAGCTCTGCCCGGTCACGTGCTCGTGGATCAACCACAGCGTCGCGAGGCTGCGCTCACCGACCACCCGCTGGTCGAGCCAGCGTGGCAGCGCGGGATGATCGAGCTCGCGGAGCCGCGCCAGCCAAGCCGAGCGCTCGGGCTCGTCGGGCAGCCGGCGGAGCATGCAGCTGCGGGCGCGGACCAGCATCGCGTCGTCGAGCCGAACCGCTCGGTAGCTGACGCCGAACGCATCGCTGCCGAGCAAACGATCGAGTCGGTAGCGACCGTCGAGCAGCGGGTCGCCAGAGCAATTCGGGCAGCGTTGGGCGCCCGCGGCGACTTCGCGTGCACATCGAGCACAGAGCATCGCAACCTTGCAGACGATCGACGGTATCACGCCGCCGGCCGCCGCATCCTGGACGCTCACGCTCGCCGCTGCGGGCGTCTACCACGCCAGCTGTCGAGGCCTTCGTGCTCACGGCCTGCAAGCCGGCCGTCGACGAAGCCGACGAGGCGATCTCCGAGACACCCGTCCGCAGTCGTGCCCTCGCGCTCGCACGCGGCCGCGTTCGGCTTGCCGATCGCCGGTGGCGATGCCCGTCGCGAGTGCCCGCGGATCGACACGAACATCGCGGTTTCACGAGCGCAGACGCAGCCGCGAGCCCGCGCGCGCTCGTGACCGGCGGTGTTGCTCGATCGCTCGTCGCGGCGACTGTTCGAGCGCGGCAGCTCGCGTGTGGAGGAGTTGCGTGAGCGCGAGTCGGGTCGTCGAGGTCGCGATCTCGACGTGCGCGAGAAAAAAATCGCTGGCTCGATCGCGGATCATCGGCCTATGATTTCCACGCCATCATGACCGGACGTCTCCACGCACGACCCACGCAGCTCGCTTCGGCTGGTGCCGAACTCGAGCGAGCTGGTGGTTCGACTGCTCGAGACGATGCGGAGCGCTGCGATCGCGAGCGCTCGGCGAACGGTCACCGGCGTCACGACGATCGCGATCGTCGTGACAGCTCGCGTCGTGCTTCTGCTGCGGGTTCGGTTTTTCCACTGCACGGACAACGGCTCGGGCCGTGATGGCTGGTACCGATGCGGGCGCGCCCACGGAGGAGGGGGGCGCGCCCGCGCGGTGCCTGATATTGGAGTTGCACGCAGTCGATTGCGTAATGACCCTGAACAGCCCGATCTGGACGATCCGATCGGGCTGT
>DATLLB010000771.1:0-8513 GCA_035538075.1 Enhygromyxa sp. | reverse complement strand
CTCGCGGCCGCAGGCTGCGAATCGATCGGGGCGCTCTCCGACACGATCGCGACCGAAGCACGGGCGCGGGCCGATACGCAAAAAACTGACGCTTTCGGGGCCGAGCGGGGCTTCGGGACCCCGGCATTGCCCTCGTTCGCGCGGTGCGAGGCTGCAGTAGCTTCGTCGCATCTCATGCAGCTGCGATCTTCTCTCTTGGTCTCGATCACGCTGGTCGCGAGCCTCGCGTGCAACGGCAACTCCGGCAGCGAAGCCAGCGGCGACGGCGATACCAGCGGCGATGGGGATGGCGATCCCTCCGGCGACGGCGATGGCGACGGCGATCTCCCGGACTGCGCCGGCTACTTCCCCGCGGGCGCGATCTGGTGTCAGGACGTCAGCGACGCGCCGACCACCGCCGACTCGGCGACCGTGGTCGCGTGGCTCGAGCAGGCCGGGTGGGGCAACAACGACACCTTTCAGATCGACTTCTCGATCGAGGTGCTCGAGGCCGACGCCAGCACGCCGCGGCTTGCATTCGAAGCGACGGGAGATTTCTACTCGCCGGACTGCGACTGGGTCGAGGTACCCGTGCCCGACGGCGGCGCGATCGAGGGCGAGCCTGGCTACGAGTGCACGAGCGATGGCGACTGCCACCTGATCGTCGCCGCGCGCGACGAGAACCGCCTCTACGAGATGTGGCGGGCCAACATCGTCGACGGCACCTTCTACGGTGGTTGCCTCGCGGTGTGGGACATGACGCTCGTCTACGGCGACGACGGCCGCGGCCAGGGCTGCACGAGCGCCGACGCGGCCGGGTTCCCGATCGCGCCGCTGCTGTTCACGGCCGACGAGGTCGCGGCCGGATCGATCGATCACGCGATCCGCTTCATCCTGCCCAACGCCAACATTCGCTCGCTCATCTACTCGCCGCCGGCCACCCACAGCACCAACGCGACCTCGGGCCCGAGCGAGGCTCCGCCCTACGGCGTGCACCTGCGCCTGCGGGCCGACTATCCGCTCGAGGATCTGCCCAACGAAGGCGCGCGGGTGGTCGCGCGGGCGCTGCAGACCTACGGCATGTTCCTGGCCGACGGCGGGCAGATCGCTCTGACGGCGCAGAGCGATCGATTCACGACCGCGAAGTGGGACGGCTTGCTCGCGCCGCAGGATCTCGTCGCGCTGCGGCCGATGGACTTCGAGGTGATCGATCACGGCCCGCTGCTCGACTGGAGCACCGTGTCCTGCGAACGCGAGCCGCTCGGCACACCTCCTTGAGTTATCCTGCGGCGTGCGCTCGCGTCTGCTCGCTCTGATCGCGCTGACCGCCTGCACGCCCCGCGGCGGCGACGAGCTGCCGCAGCCGCACGAGCGCGAGCGCGACGAGCCGACCCCGAGCGTGGACGCCAAGCCGAGCGAGCCGCGGCCGCCCGCCCGCACACCGATCGCCGGCATCACGGCGATCGCCCCGGGCGTGCACCACACCTGCGCGCTGGAGAGCGGCCGCGTGCTGTGCTGGGGGATCAACCACTTCGACATCCTCGGCGTCGGGCCGGACCTGCCGAACCCGGTGCTCGAGCCTCGTCCGGTGATCGGGCTCGAGGAGGCCGGACCGATCGTGCAGATCGCGAGCGACTACGATTTTTCGTGCGCGCTCGCGGAGTCCGGCGCGGTGTACTGCTGGGGCGACAACGGCCACGGGCAGCTTGGCGTGGGCGATCTCGATCGCCGCGCTCGCCCGACGCAGGTCGCCAACGTGCGTGCTTCGGCGATCTATCTGGGCTTCCAGCACGCCTGCGCGGTCGCGTTCGACCGCAGCACGGCTTGGTGCTGGGGCAGTGGAGAGTTCGGCGACGGCCTGCGTCGGGAATTCGAGAGCGCTCCCGTCGAGGTCGCCGCGCTCGCCCACGTCGATCAGCTCGCGACGCCGATCGGTGGGTGTTGGCTACGTCAGGGCGCGATGCGCTGCTGGGGTCCCAACAGCGGCGGGCAGATCGGCAATGGCGAGGGCGGCTGCGAGTACGACGAGCCCCTGTGTGACAACTGCAAGCGCCTGCCCGAGCGCACCTGCAAGCACGTCGCGCAACCGACCGCGCCGCTCGGCTTGCCCGAGATCCTGCAGATCGCCGCGAGCGGCAACTATACCTACGCGCTCGACCGCGACGGCGGTGTCTGGCAGTGGGGCCAAGTCGGGCACACCATGAGCTTCGAGCCGCGCCCCAACTATCGCCCCGAGCCGGTCGCCGAGATCCCGGTCGTCACGCAGCTCTCGGCCGGAGCCAGCCATGTGTGTGCGCTCGATCTCGACGGCGAGATTTGGTGTTGGGGCAACAACTCGTTCGGCCAGCTCGGGTTCGAGAACCAAGATCGCTTCAGCGGCGAGCACCCGTCGCCGCACCTGGTGAAGGGCATCCCTCGCGCGCGCACGGTCGCGGCCGGGTTCTACTTCAGCTGCGCGCTCACGGGTGAAGGCGAGCAGACGCAGGCGTGGTGCTGGGGCGACAACGGCACGGGCCAGCTCGGTGATGGGACCACCGAGCGACGCCACGCACCGACTCGTGTCCGCTGAGCCGGGTCAGGGACCCCAGACCACGCACCAGACCGAGTCGACGATCGTGAGCGCGTCGCAGGCTTGGTCGTACTGCGCCTGGTCGACCTGGGTCCCGTCGGAGAGCGAGCAGCGCTGACCGTCGCCGCAGATCAGATCCGACATGCAGTTCTCCTCGGGGATGCCGAGCAGATCGATCAGGTCGTCGTAGTCGGCTCCGCTGACGCAGAGGTAGATCTCGTCACAGAAGTCGCCGACGCCCCAACCATCCTCGGCGATGCCCATGCCAAGGAAGCCGGCGGGGTCGCAGACGTCTCCGTCGCCGTCGCCGTCGCCATCTCCGGGCTCGCCATCACCGTCGCCCGGCTCGCCATCACCATCGCCCGGCTCACCATCGCCGTCGCCCGGCTCGCCGTCTCCATCGCCCGGCTCACCGTCGCCGTCTCCCGGCTCGCCGTCGCCGTCACCCGGCTCGCCGTCTCCATCGCCCGGCTCACCATCTCCATCGCCCGGCTCTCCGTCGCCGTCCCCAGGCTCGCCGTCTCCATCGCCAGGATCGCCATCGCCATCCCCATCCCCGTCGCCGTCCCCAGCGGTCTCGCCTCCCGCCTCGCCGGGCGTCGGCTCCTCACCGCACCCGAGCAAGCCTGCCCACATGATGATCGCGCTCGTCCGAAGCCATCGCATGGGCTCACGGTCGCCCAAGCTCGACCACCACGCAACCCCCCGACTACAGCGACGCGACCGCGGCCGCGAACACTTCTCCGCGATGCGCGAAGCTTCGATACATGTCCCAGCTCGCGCACGCGGGCGAGAGCAGCACGGCGTCGCCCGAGCGAGCCATCCCCGCGGCCAGGCGCACGGCCTCGTGCATGTCGTTGGCGTGCACGCTCGGCACCACGCCGTCGGCCATCGCGAGGAACGACTGCGCGCTCTCGCCGATCGCCACCACACCGCGCCCCTGCCGGGCCAGCACCTCGCGCAGCGCCCCGATGTCGTCGCCCTGCTTGGCCCGCCCGCCGCAGATCAGCACGAAGGGCCGCTCGAACCCGTCGAGCCCGGCCAGCACCGAGGCCACGTTGGTCGCCTTGGAGTCGTCGTAGAACAGCACGCCGTCGCGCTCGCCGATCACCTTCATGCGATGCGGCAGCGCCTCGAAGCTGCGCAGCGCCTGCTCGCAGGCCTCGCGCGAGACCCCGAGGTGCCGCGCAGCCGCGAGCGCGAACAGAGAATTGACCAGGTTGTGGCGACCCGCGAGCGGCACCAGCTCGCGCCCGTAGCTCTCGTCGTCGCGCAGCTGCAGCGCATCGCCGGACAGCCGCGGCGGCGCGTCGCCGTCGACCAGCTCGCACTTCGCGATCGCAGGCACGCGCGCGCGCAGGACGGGCGTGAGCGGATCCTTGGCCGACAAGAGCGCGAGCGAGCTGGCGTCGAGGCCCTCGAAGATCCGCGCCTTGGTCTTGCCGTAGCGCTCGATCGAGCCGTAGCGATCCAGGTGATCCGGCGTGACGTTGAGCAGCATCGCAACCGAGGTCGTCGGCGCGTCCGGACGCACGCGCGCGGTCTCCAGCTGGTAGCTCGAGCACTCCAGCACCAGCGCGCCGGGCTGCTGGCGCGCACCGCTGGCGACCGCGAGCACCAGATCGCAAAGCGGGATCCCGATGTTGCCGCCGACGAAAGGATCGAGCCCGCCCGCCTCCAGCATCGCGCCGGTCAACGCGGTGACCGTGCTCTTGCCGTTGGTCCCGGTGATCAGCACGGTCGGGATCCGCTCGCCGTTCGCAAAGCCTCGCGCGATCACGAACAACGCCAGACTCAGCTCACCGAGGATCACCGCCTCGGGCCGCACACTGTGACGCGCAATCCAGGGCCCCGGCGGCACGCCCGGCGAGAGCAGCAAGAGATCGATCCCGGCGAACGCCTCGTCGGGCGCCATCTCGCTGCCCAAGTAGCGCGCACACCCGTCGAGCTCGGCCGGCAGCCCGGCGAGCTCCGCCCGCCGATCGTACAGCCGCACCTCGCAGCCGGCCGCGCGCAGCAGCAGGGCCGCCGACACGCCGCTCTGCCCACAGCCGACGACCAACGCCCGACGAAAGCGAGCCAGTGGAGCGAGCACGTCGGTCATCATCAGCGGATCTTCCCAACCGCGTCAGCGGATCTTCCCAACCGCGTCAGCGGATCTTCAGGGTCGCGAGCGCGACCAGGGCCAGCGCGAAGCTGATGATCCAAAAGCGAACGATCACCTTGGGCTCGGCCCAGCCCTTGAGCTCGAAGTGATGGTGGATCGGCGCCATCTTGAACACGCGCTTGCCGGTCAGCTTGAAGCTCGCGACCTGGACGATCACCGAGACCGTCTCGAGCGCAAAGATCCCGCCGACGATCAGCAAGGTGAACTCGTTCTTCGAGGCCACCGCCAGGAACCCGAGCCCGGCGCCGAGCGGCAGCGAGCCGACGTCGCCCATGAACACGCTGGCCGGATAGGTGTTGTACCAGAGGAACCCGACCCCCGCGCCGCACATGGCCCCGCAGTAGATCGACAGCTCGCCGACGCCGGGGATGTGCGGGATGTTGAGGTAGCGGGCGATGTCGAAGCCCGCGAGCATGGTCCCGGCCGCGTAGGTCAGCGCCAAGAAGGTGCCGGCCGAGATGATCGTCGGCCCGATCGCGAGCCCGTCGAGCCCGTCGGTCAGGTTGACCGCGTTGCTGGCCCCGACGATCACGAGCACCGAGAAGATCCAGTACACCGCCGGCGGCAGCGACAGCTGAGCGGTATAGAAGTCGGTCAGCGGCAGCGCGATGCGGTAGCGGATCGCGTCGGGCATGATGTCGCCGCTGTAGAGGTACGCGACCACCCCGCTCGCGACCACGAACTGCGCGAGAAATTTGTAGCGCGACTTCAGCCCGCCCGAGCTCTTCTTGCGGATCTTCAAGAAGTCGTCGAGGAACCCGATCACGCCGAACCCCGCGGTCACCAGCGTGGCCAGCAGCACGAACGGGTTGCCGAGATCCGACCACAGCACGGTCGGGATGATCACCGCGAAGATGATCAACGAGCCGCCCATGGTCGGCGTCCCGCGCTTGCTGAAGTGCGACTGCGGCCCGTCGTCGCGCACCACCTGCCCGAGCTGAATGCGCTGCAGCGTGCGGATGAACCACGGGTACAAAAACAGGGTCAGGAACAGCCCGGTCAGCGTCGCCAGCAAGATGCGCGTCGACGTGTAGCGCAGGACGTTGAGGCCCGAGAGCCACCCGGCCTGATCGTGCAATCCATAGAGAAGGTGGTAGAGCACGGCTTGCTCGTCGTCCGCGGCCACCTGGCACGCTGTTGGTACGCTTGGCACAGCACGGCGGTACTGCGCAAGAATCCTGCTTTCCGGATGTGCGGTGTGCTCGCGGCGCGTGCAACTGCTCGGCGCTCGCGCTCACCGGACGACGCGCCAGCGTGCACGAACTTTCCCAGCGTTCGCACGGCGCCCGCGGCGTGTGAAATCAACTGGTGTTCGAGCGTGCGCGGCGTCTTGCTCCCGACCAAGTGAATGGGGAGACTCGCGGCCGTGCGGACCCTGGTGACTGGTGCCGGTGGTCAGGTCGGTCTCGACCTGATCCGCGCTCTGCTCGAACTCGGCGACGAGGTGCATGCCAGCGACCTCGCTCCTCGACCGCCCGCGGCGGCCGATCTGCCCGCCGACTTGCCGTGGCACCACCTCGACGTGACCAACGCCGAGCAGGTCCGCGCCCGCTTCGCCGAGCTGCGACCCGAGCGAGTGTTCCACCTTGCGGCGATCCTGTCGGCGCGCGGCGAGGCCGATCCGGCGCTCACCTATCGCGTCAATCAGGGCGGCACCTACAACGTGCTCGAGGCCTGCCGGCTCGCCGGGGTGAAGCAGATGATCTTCACCAGCACGATCGCCGTGTTCGGCCCCGGCTTGCCCGAGACCGTCGGCGACGACGTCGCGCTGCATCCGACCACGATGTACGGCGTGACCAAGGCCGCCGGCGAGCTGCTCGGCGAGTACTACTTCACGCGCTACAGCCTCGACGTCCGCGGCGTCCGCTTCCCCGGCTTGATCTCGGCCTCGATCCCCGGCGGCGGCAGCAGCGACTACGTGGTGTTCATGTACATCGACGGGGTCCGCAAGGGCGCGTACGAAGCGTTCTGTCGGCCCGACACGCGCATCCCCTTGATGTACATGCCCGATGGCGTCCGCGCGCTGCTCGAGCTCTCGGCCGCCGATCGCAGCAAGCTCTCGCGCTGCATCTACAACATCGCCGCGTTCTCGCCGACCGCGGCGGAGATCGCCGAGACCGTCCGCGCCGCGCTGCCGGGCGGCGCCGACTTTACGTACAAGCCCGATCCGGTCCGCCAGCGGATCCTGGATTCGTGGCCCTCGGCGCTCGATGATCAGAACGCGCGTCGGGACTGGGATTGGGCGCCCCGCTACGATCTCGCGGGCATGACCACCGAGCTGCTGCCGGCCGTCCGCGAGTTGTTGGCGAACCATCCCGACGCGCTCGATCACGATTAGCCCCCTGCGCTACACTGCGGCGGTGCTGCCGAGGTTTCGCGCCGGGGCGTTCGCAGTGTTCGCCCTGACCTTCGTGGTCTCCATGTTGCTGGGCGATCGCGGAGCCACTGCTGACGCGCTGACGCTGGAGCCCGCGCTGGTGCTCGACGGTCGCGAGTGGTGGACGCCGCTGACCACCGCGTTTCGCTACCCCGAAGGGCTCGGCCTGCTCGCGCTGCTGTGGACGCTGGCGATCCAGTGGGTGATCGGCAGTCGGCTCGAGGGCTTCTGGGGCACGACTCGCTACCTCGTGATGATCATCGTCGCAGCCGTGGTCGGCTACGCGTCGACGCTCGGGCTGGCGATCGTCATGCCCGCGGCGGCCGAGCTGAGCTACGCAGGCGCAGGGCCGATCGACGTCGCGGCCGCGGTCGCGTTTGCGATCGTGTTCAAGCGCGAGAAGCTGACGCTCGGTTCCACGCACATCTCGCCCGCGCTGGTTGGCGGAATCGCGGCTGCGCTCGCCCTGGTGTTTCCGCTCCTCGTCGCCTTGGTTGGCAAGATTCCAGCCGCGCAGGCTTGGCCGACGCTGATCCCCGGGGTGGTGGCCGGTGTGGTCGCGACCGTGTTCGTGCAGCCCTGGCGAAAGCGTGAGAACTCGGGCAAAGTCGGACGCAGCGAGCAGCGCGCCCACTTGCGCGTCGTTCGAACCCCCGACGACATGCTCAATTAGCCGTGTCCATCACCGGCAAAGACGAACCCCTGGGCACCGGAATCCCGCAGATCGACGACGACCTCGATCCCGGGATGACGACCACTTTTTTCTCCTCGCCGCATCGCCACACGCAGCTGCGGCGAGTGATGCTGCGAGTCACCGCGGGCCCCGATCAGGGCGCGCAGATCCAGGTCGCACGCCCGCGCATCACCGTGGGTCGCAGCGCCGTCAACGATCTGGTCCTGACCGACACCTCGGTCAGCGGCACGCACCTGCAGATCACCTTGGGTGACAAGCGCGGCATCCTGCTGCGCGACCTCGACAGCACCAACGGCACGCTGATCGGAGGCCTGCGCGTGCGCGAGGCCTACATCGAGCCGGGCGCCACAATCTCGCTCGGCAAGACCGACGTGCTGTTCCTGTCGGCCGACGAGGTCGAGGTGCCGCTCTCGGGTCAGGATCACTTCGGCGCGCTGTGGGGCGCGAGCCCGGCGATGCGCGAGGTGTTCGCGACGCTCGAGAAGGTCGCGCCCACCGACATGAGCGTGATGATCGGCGGCCCGACCGGGACCGGCAAGGAGCTGGTCGCACGCGCGCTGCATGACGAGTCGAGCCGCGCCGAGGGTCCGTTCGTGGTGCTCGACTGCGGCTCGCTCCCGCGCGAGCTTGCCGAGGCGGCGATCCTCGGCCACCGCAAGGGCTCGTTCACCGGGGCGATCAGCGATCGCGCGGGCGCGTTCGAGGAGGCCAACGGCGGCACGCTGTT
>DATLLB010000770.1:0-8959 GCA_035538075.1 Enhygromyxa sp. | reverse complement strand
GCATGGCCGGCAAGAGAGCAACTCATAGTCCACTTCGGAAAGGTTCCCTTGCTCCTTGAAATTCCTTGTCTTTAGTCAGTCACGCGGATGCCAGGATGTAACTCGGGAGGACTAGCCGGGTGGCAAGTTACGTAGACCCAGAGGCCAATGGCAAGTCGACTGGTCAGCCGGGATCAGCGCGGCCGGCCCATCATCAATCGGGCTCGAGCGAGCGCTTCACGCAGCTGGGGATCCTGGATCGCATTGAGCGCGTCCAGGGTCTCGGGCGGGACGTCGGGGTCGAGGACCGGTACCCGCCGCGGAGGCGGCGTCTCGCGCGGAGGCGAAGGGCGGCGCTCGCTCATCGGCGGCAGCGGGCCGACGTAGGCCTCGATGATCTCGATCGCAACCTCGGGCCACTCGGCACGCAGCCGCGAGAGCACATCCTGGCGCCAGTAAGTCATCTCGTGTAGCCACTGGCTGTCGTGGACGTGGACGACCAGACGGCCGCCCTGGACCAGCATCGGCCACACGTGGTCGGCGAAGCTGGCCGGGAACAGCTGAATCCACAGGTTGCGCAGCCGGGAGAGTCGCTGGACCTCCTCGGGCACGTGCCGCTTCATCACCTCCTCGACCAACGCCGCGAGCTCGACCCGGCCGCGGCGCGCTTGCTTGGCCCGTCGTCGGCGCCGACGCAGCTGCAGAGGGACGGCCATCGGCGCTCACTCTGCCATATCTTTCTTCACGCCAACGAGTCGGACTCGGATCGTGCTCGGCTGCGCCTGCGCGCGCTCCGACACCCTCGCTTCGCTCGGGCCCTAGGTCCGACTCGCTGGCTGCTGTTCGTCCTGCTGAGTGGTTGCGCGAGCAAGGTTGGTTGGTCGCCGACCGACGATCGCATCTGCGCGCCGAAGGACCCGGCGCAGGTGTGCAGCCTGCCTGCGCCCGACTACGGCCATGTGATCGAGCTCGGCGACACCGAGCTGCTGCCGGGTGAGTGTGCCGTGCTCGCCGAGTCCGGGCGTGGCGGATTGATCCGCATCGAAACTCGAAACCCGCAGGGCGAACGAGCGCGGCGCTCGATCCGGGTCCCGAAGTCCAAGGTCACGATCGTCGAGCTGCGCGAAGACGGCGAGCCGAAGGTCAGCGCGCGGCGGAGCTGCGACTCCACGCCGTTCGACCTCGAGTGATCCTCGGCTCAGCGCGGGTGTAGCAGCGCGTCGCGAGCGGCGAGGGCATAGCCACGTCGCGCCGCGGTCTCGGCGTCGACATGCTCGGCCGTTGCAACCCGCAGCCGCAGCGCCGCGAGGCTCTCGCCGTCGCGGGCGTCGAGTAGCGCGAGCAGCAGCGGATCGTGATCGTGCACCACCGCGTCGTCGGCCGGCGCCGTCAGCAGCTCGCGCACGGCATCGGGCCGATCGCCGAGCATCAACACCACCCGACCGAGCGCATGCCGACGGGCGAAGTCCGGCCCGCGACCATGCGCCACGCCCAACCACGCCCGCGCGCGCTCGGCCAGCACCGCGGCGCTCGGCCACTCGACCGGAAGCTCGGGCTCGAGCTCGCGGCTGCCCTCGAGGCGCCCCGACGGCGTCGACTTGCGCGCTCGCTCGACTCGCCGCGCGAGTCGACGCTCGTACTCCCGCAGGTCTCGCTCGCGCAGATCCTCGGTCAGCAGCGCGACCATCGGATCGAGCCCGTAGCCACTCGCCTCCGCGCCCGCCCGCAGCCCTTCGTCGAGCGCCAGATCCACGAAGCCGTGATCGACCAAGCGCCCGAGCTCGTGTGCGAGCGGGAGCAGCAGCTCGGTCCCGAGCGCCCGCGCTTCCGGCCGCTGCTGCGCCCGCTTGGCGATCCGCGAGCTGGGCCCCGAGCGCAGCAGATAGCTGCGCGTCCGCTGCCGCTCGATCGCGAGCAGCCCCGGATCACCCGCGTGGGCGGTGTTGTCGAGATCGATCAGCAGCGCGAGCATGTCGAGCTCGGTCTCGGCGAAGGTGCGCTCGAGCCCGGCCACGCGTCGCTGCCAGTAGAAGCGACAGAAGTTGCGCCCATGAAACAGCGCGGGCCCGGCCAGCAGCCGCGCGAGCGGGGGCAGGGGACGGCCGGGCAGCAGCCCGAGCGACTGGATCGCCTGCATGTGCACCCGGGCCAAGAACGCGTGCGCGCGAGTCCGCTGGGTCTCGTCGATCGCCGGGCTGCGCAGCATCGCGTAGGCCAGCTCGACCGCGGCGAGCGTGCGATCGTCGATCGGGGTCAGCAGCGCGGTCGCGGGATCGGGCAGCTCGCTCGGCATCGGCTGGCTCGATCGATCGAGCGCCGCGAGCCGCACGACCCCCTGCAGCTCCGGGTTGGCGTCGAGCGCCGGGATCGCCCGAGCGGCCGCGCTGGCGCTCGCGAGCGCGAGCACGATCGTCCGCGTCTGGCCGTGATCGAGGCTGACCCCGGGGCACAGGATCGGCAGCAGCACCAGATCCTCGGTCACGCGCGCGGCTCGATCGGTCAGCGTCGCGCAGTCGTGCACCGCCTCGACCGGATCCCGCACGGGCGCCGCCGCGACCGGCTTGGTCTCGGCGTCGGTCGCAGGCGCAGCCACGCTCGGGCTCGGCTCATCATCGCCGCAGCCCGACGCGAGCCCCAACACCAACCCGAGCACCAACGAGCTGACGCGCGCTCTCACTGCTCGACCAAGCGTCGGATGACCTCGCGGAGGCGATGCACACCACCCATGTCGCGGGCCATGAACTCGAGGCCGACTCCGTCATCGTTGTTGGAGTTGCGGACGATGCCGAGGATCTCGAGCGCGCGGGCGCTGCCGGGTGGCGTGATCTCGATGATCACCTCTTCACCCACGTCGGGCCGATCGGAGGTCAGCAGCAACGCGCCGCCTTCCGAAATCTCCGAAAGCGCAGCCGTCCGAAAGTCGCGTTCGCCTCGGCGACGCCAACGAACCTCGACCAACACGGGCAAGCGAACGTGACGACGGCGAGCGGTCAGCTGCACGTCACCGGTTGCCACGCGCTCGAGGAAACGAATTTTCCGCCACTCCGAACCAGAGCACATCACCGTGCCGCCGGCTCGCACGCGCAGCCGCGGTCGGGCCGCGTGCCACTCACGACCGATCGCCCGAACCATCATTTTGCCCGGCAATCCGGTGAAGGAGACCTCGAGCAAGACCTCTTCGCCCGGCTCGTAGCCGTCGGTGGTGAACACCTCCAAAGCATTCTCCTCGCGTATTGCTGACGCGAAGTCTTCGGGGGTGGCGTAGTGCGAGCGAATTTTTCGCAATGGACCGTACGTCCGTCGGAGTGTGCGCAGGCTACCACATCTAGGGCAGTAGTGCGCTCATTTCGTCGCATTTGGATCATTCTACGTTGAGGGATTTGCCCGGGCGTAAACGCACGTGTCTCGGGGCGCGGCTCACTCCGGCGCGATGAGGGCCGAAAAACCCTATGGTGCAGCCCATGGCTCCGGCGAGCGCCGACGTGGCACGGCCGATCGTGCTGCTTCCCACCTACAACGAGCGCGACAACCTCGAAGCGATCCTCGAAGCGATCCACCAGGCTCGCCCCGACTTCCACGTGCTGGTGATCGACGACGCCAGCCCCGACGGCACGGGCCAGCTCGCCGACGCCCTGGCCGCCGACGACGATCGCATCCACGTGCTGCACCGGGCCGGCAAGCAGGGGCTCGGCAAGGCGTACGTGGCCGGCTTCGAGTGGGCGCTCGCCGATCCGCACGGCTACACGCACGTGTTCGAGATGGACGCGGACTTCTCCCACGACCCGCGCTACCTCGACACGCTGCTGCGGGCCTGCACCGAGGGCGGCGCCGACCTGGCGATCGGCAGCCGCTACGTGCCCGGCGGCGGCACTCGAGGTTGGCCGTGGCATCGCCAGCTGCTCTCGCGCGGCGGTGGTCTCTACGCTCGCATGCTGCTCGACATGCCGATCCACGATCCGACCGCGGGCTTCATCTGCCTGCGCCGCCGTGTGCTCGAGCAGCTCGAGCTCGGCGCGCTCGAGACTCAGGGCTACGGCTTTCAGATCGAGCTCAAGCACCGCGCGCTGCAAGCCGGCTTTCGGCTCCTGGAGGTGCCGATCGTGTTCGTCGAGCGCGAGCGTGGGCAGTCGAAGATGAGCGGCAAAATCGCAGCGGAAGCGCTGATTCGGATCGTCGCGCTGCGCCTGCGCTCGGGCGCGAGCTCCAGTTCTCGCCGTTCGCAAGGGCGGCTATAACCGCGTCCGTGAGCACCAAGGTCTGGCTGTCCACCAGCGGCGAGCCCCGAGATCCCCAAGACGCGACGATCAGCGTGTTCGATCGCGGCTTCCTCTACGGCGACAGCGTGTACGAGACGCTGCGAACCTCGGGCGGACACATCGTCGAGCTCGGCGCTCACCTCGATCGCCTGCGTCGCAGCGCCGACGGCATCGCGTTCGAGCTGCCGTTCGCCGACGCCGAGATCAGCGACGCGGTCGAGCGCACGCTGAGCGCCGCGGGCAACCCCGACAGCCGCATCCGCATCATCGTCACGCGCGGTACCGGACCGATCGCCCTCGACACGCGCTTGGCCGAGAGCCCGATCATGGTCGTGATCGTCTCGCCGCTGGTGCTGCCGACCGCCGAGGAGTACGAGCGCGGGATCCCGGCCGTGCTGGTGCGCGAGCGCGAGGGCTCGATCCGACCGGGGCTCAAGACCGGCAACTACCTCGGCAACATCCTCGCGCTGCGTCGCGCTCACGAGCTCGGGGCCGAGGACGCGATCATGTGCAACGCCGACGGGGCGGTGGCCGAGGGCGCGACCTCCAACCTGTTCATGGTCGTCGCCGGCTCGGTCCACACGCCCTCGCTCGCGACCGGTCTGCTCGCAGGCATCACCCGCGGCGTGGTCATTCAGTTGCTGCGCGAGCGGCTCGGGCTGCCGACCTGCGAGCGAACCATCCTGCCCGGCGAATTGCGCGGCGCCGACGAGCTGTTCCTGACCAGCTCGGTGCGAGGGATCATGCCCGTCACCACCCTCGATGGCGCCGTGGTCGGGAGCGGGACCGTGGGACCGCTGACTCGCCGCGTGATGCTGGTCTACGAGGACTTCCTGAACGAGGTCGCGGGCGAGCCCAAAGCGTGACCGCCAGCCTGCTTGCGCGGGACCGTGGACCCGTCTAGGGTGCTGCCCCCGCGATGAAGCCGATCGACATTTGCAAGAACCTCGGTCCCGAGAAGGTGGACGCCTACTACGGCGAGCTCTCGGGCAAGGAGATCCGGGCCGTGCTCAAGGCCGGCGGATCACACTCGAACACCCCGAGCACCGCGTTTTCGCAGGCCGCTCGGCGCAAGGTCTGGCGTAAGCGCTTCGACGCCGAGTTTGAGAAGGACAACGAGCAGCTGGCGCTCGCGCTGCTGATCGAGTGGTTGATGCGTCACCACCGGAGCATGCTCGTCGACTACTTGAACCACCTCGGCGTCAAGCACACGCAGGGCGAGACCGACGAGGATTTCTGCGAGACCAAGACCCCCGAGCAGCTGCGCGAGGGCGTGACCATGCTGCTCGGCAAGTACCCGCCGCACCACGTCGGCACCTACTTGCTGCTCGTCGGTCACCTGCAGGAGTCGCCGATCTTCGACGAGACGCCCGAGGTGCTCGAGGCCGTCGGCATGAACAAGGCCGACATCGCCGGCTACATCGAGACCCACAAGGCCCGCTGGTCCGGTCGCAAGAAGGGCGCCGCCTAGCCATGGATCGCCTGGCCATGCTCGAGAAGATTGTCGCGGCCAAGCCCGACGATCCGTTCCCGCGCTACGGCCTGGCCATGGAGTACAAGAAGCTCGGTCGCCATGACGAGGCCGTGCGCGCGTTCGAAGAGCTGACGCGCGTGCACCCGAGCTACGTGCCCGCGTACTTGATGTTCGGCAACCTGCTCGAGGCGCTCGGTCGCGCCGAGCAGGCCGCCGAGGTCTACGGGCGCGGGATCGAGGCTGCGCGCGCGGCCGACAACGACCACGCGCTCGGCGAGCTGCAGTCGGCCCGCGACGGCTTGCTGCGATTGGAGTGATGACCCTGCAACCCAAAGTCGTGTTCGCGAGCCCCCGGCGCCTGCCCAAGCCACGCGAGCTCGACGGGCGCGTGGTCGTGCTCGACATCGCGTTCGCCTCCGAGGGCCTCGGCAAGGGCTTCGCCAAGACCACCGGCAAGTTCATCCAGCAGCTCGGTCCCCGGCTCGCGCGCTGGGTCGACCATCACGATCATCCCGCCCACGCCGAGTTCGCCAACGACGAGCGCTTCGTGCTCGCGACCAAGGCCCAGCACGGCGCGTGCCCGGAGATGATCGATCCCGAGCTGGTCCGCGACACCGGCCCGATCGACACGATCGTCGCGCACTTCGATCTCGACGGCCTCTATGCCGCCGCCAAGTGGATCCTCGGCGGCCACGAAATTTATCCCGGCGCCGACGATGACGCGCGCGCCGTCGATACCCGCATCGGCGAGCCCTCGCCCGAGGCCATGCGCATCGACAAGGCCCTGCGCGCCCACTACCGCGACGAGCTGCTCAAGCAACGCATGATTCGCTATCTCGTCGAGGGCCTGCGCCCCGGCCCCGAGCGCGACGCGATCGAGGAGGCCGCCGCCGACTACGATCGCATGGCCCGACGGGCCGAGGAGATCGCGAGCAAGTACGTCGTCGAGGACGGCGTCGCCGTGGTCAAGGTCCCGGGCGGCGCAGGGGACTTCGACAAGACCGAGCTGCTGTTGCTCGGCCAGCAGCTGGCCACGGTCGCGGTGGTCGTCGACGGCGGCAACGTCAGCATTGCCGCTGCGTTCGATAGCGGGTTGGACTTCGTCGAGCTGCTCGAGCTCGGCGGCGGCATGCCGACGCGGGTCAACATCCCCAACAAGCGGCTCGAGCCGGCGCTAGCGAAGATTCGGGCCGCCCTGCGGCGCTGAAAGCGAAGAGGCCGCCGAGAATCCTCGACGGCCTCTTTGCTTGCGAACACCAACCGCTCAGATGCGCTTCGGCTCGATGCGGATGTCCCACTTGTTCGAGATCGTATCCTCTTCGACCGAGATGAACGGCTCCTCGGAGAACACGTAGACCGTGCCGTCGCCGTACTTCTCCTTCTCGACCTTCGGCTCGCCCCACTTCTTCTTCAAGAGCGCCATGATCTCGTCCTTGGCGGCCGGGTGGGGCTCGAAGTCGATGCCGAACCACGCCCGCTCGATCTTGCCTTCGTCCGACCACGACAGGTGGATTGGCGTCCAGTACTTGCCCCACTCGGTCGGCGGGTACTCGAGGTCGACGCTGGCGGTCGGCTTGCCCATCAGCGCGCCGGCCTGCTCGCCGGCCATCTTCTTGATGTCCTCCTGGTTCTTCTTGGCCTCTTCCTCGGACTCCTTCTTCACGAACGGTCCGTACTTGGCGTCGAGGTCGGCGACGGTCAGGCCGAGCAGCGGCGCGTCCTTTTGGAAGGCCAGCTCGGGGCCCTCACCGAGCAGCTTCGCGACCGGCCAGTAGTGGGTGAACTCGACGTGCGCCTCGCCGTCGCTGGGCGACTCGTTCAGCGACGCACGCAGCTCGGCCTCGGGGTTGAACCACCACAGCACCTCCTTGCCGAGATCGGTGCCCTTCTTCGGCTCGCCCCACTGCGCGGTCATCAGCTTGACGGCCTCGTCCTTGGGCAGGTTGAAGTACACGCGCGTGAGCTTCTTGGTCTCGTCGTCGAAGTCGGCCTTGAACCAGACGTCGGGGTACTCCTCGGTCTTGATGTCGCCGTCGTCCATCTTCGGCACCGCCGCCTTGCCCTCCTCCTCGGTCATGCCGAGCTTCAGGGCGGCGAACGGCGGCGGCAACGTGGGCTTGTCGCCGGTGAACAGCGTGGAGAGCTCCTTCTTCTCGACCTTCGGCTTCTCTTCGCTCTTCTCCTCAGAGTCGGACTTCTTGTCACAGCCCGAGAACGCGAGGAGCAGCGGCAGGGCGAAGATTGCGGCGATCGATCGTTTGTGTGCTTGCATGATGTCTCCCGTATGATGGGTATGCAGGCCATCGGAGAAGCCCCGCGCATGCATAACGCCGTCCCCAAACCGCATGGCCGTGTTGCTCGTCAGTCGCTTATACCCGATAAACTCCCTCCTCGCGCCTCGCCATGCGGTCCGCTGACAGCGTTCTGCATACACGTGGCTTCTCCGATGGCCTGCTAGGTGCTCGCCTTTCGCCAGCGCAAGGCCGCCGAGCGGCTGCAGGAAGCCCAGATCGCCCACGCACGGGCCGATTACGGCGCAGCAGAGGCAGCAGCGTCTGCGGCCGCACGGCTCGATCCCGAATTGCGCGCGGCGTGGGAGCTGTGGACCGAGTGCCTCGAGCAGCAGGGCAAGCGGATCGAAGCGGCGCGCACACTCGCTGAAGCGCTCGAGTTTCACCCCGACGATCCGATCCTGCAGCTCTCGTTCGCGCACGCACACAACGAGATCGGTCAGTTCGCCGCGGCCGAGCGCATGCTGGCCGAGCTCCGACGCCAGTGGCCGAGCTCGCGCGAGCCGTTGCTTCACACCGCGCGCACGCTCCGAGACGTGCGCGAGCTGGCGCGCCTTCGGGCGCTGCTCGAGCAGGCGTTGGACGGTGTGTTTACGGGCGACGCCGAGCTCGCCGCGCTGCTCCACGCGTGCAGGATCTGGCAAGCCGAGCTGCCCGACGAGCGCCCGCCGTTGACCAGCATGCGCGAGCGACTGCTGAGCGAGCACGGCGTGGTGTTGCTCGGCACCGGCCACGACGACGGGCTGACGATCCCCTGGTACTCGACGTATCTGTGCTCGAACTACGATGTCGTCGCGACCTGTGCACGGCTGCGGGGGTTCGCGGCGCAGTTCGGCTGGCGGTGGGATCGGGTCGCCGCGATCGATCCGGCCGCGCGCGTGCTAGCGATCCTGATCGCGGAGATCCTCGACGCCGAGCTGGTGGACCTGACCTCGGGGTACCCCGATCCCGAGCGCACG
>DATLLB010000769.1:0-7945 GCA_035538075.1 Enhygromyxa sp. | reverse complement strand
CGTGGGCTCCGACCAGGACACGCACGCGCGCTCGACCGACGGCCACAGCTCGGGCTCGAACAGGCTCGCGAAGCTGCTGCCCGGCTCGAGCCGCGCGCCGAGTCGCTCGATCGGCACGCTGCTGGTCAGCATGCTCAAGCGCCCGACTGCATCGACCGGCGCGGCCGGGGGCGGGGTTGGATCGACCGGCTCCCAGTGGCGCTGCTCGGGCGCTTGCTTGCGCGGCGGCTCGACCTCGTGCGCGCCGACTCGCTCGTCGTGATCGTCGTCGGACCCACGCAGCCCGAGCCACAGCGCGAGCCCGGCCGCCGCGGCCACGCTCGCGAGCCCGATCACGAGCTTGGTCTTGTCGGCACGCCGCGGCGCGGCCGACTCGACAGGCGAGCCCACGTCGCGCTCCGATCGATAGCGGGCCAGCGCAGCTTGGCCCTGGCGCGCGAGCGTCAGCTCGTCGTCCTCGACCTCGAGCTGCTCGCGCACGAGCGAGCGGTGTTCGAGGCTGCGATCGACTCGCTGCGCGAGCAGCTCGAGGTCGAGGACGACGAGCTGACGCTCGCGCGCCAGGGCCAGGCTGCGCTGGCCCGTTATCGATCGGAGCGCGACGTCGGCTCCCCCGTCGATTCGGCCGCGCCGCAGCGTGCAGACAGGACCAAGCTCGTGATCGGGCTCGCGAGCGTGGCCGCGGCGGCTGGGCTCGCGCTGTGGCTCGGGCTGCGTAGGTCCGACGACGATCAGGACGAGCGCGTCGGCACCCACGAGGTCGAGCCGCCGCGCAAGCAAGCGCCCGAGCAGCGCCACTGGCCCGAGCAGCGCCAGTGGGAGCCGGTCGATCCGACCCCGCCCCCGGCCGCGCCGGTCGACGCGGTCGGGCAGCTGAGCATGCTGACCAGCAGCGTGCCGATCGAGCGACTCGGCGCGCGGCTCGAGCCGGGCAGCAGCTTCGCGAGCCTGTTCGAGCCCGAGCTGTGGCCGTCGGTCGAGCGCGCGTGCGTGTCCTGGTCGGAGCCCACGGCCGTGGTCTGCTTCGAGGGTGAGCTGAGCGCGTCGAGCAACGCCCGCGTGGGCGAGCGACGCGTGCGGCTCGAGTCGGGTCGCCTGGTCGCAGCCCTCGCGCCGCTCGGTCCGGGCCAGCGCTTCACAATCGAGACCTTGCTCGGCACCGTCTCGGCGATCGGCACCGTGTTCGCGGTCGAGATCTACGAGGGCCAGGCGTGGGTGACCGTGATCGAGGGCCGCGTCGAGCTGCGCGATCCAACCGTGCGCGTGCTGACGGCCGGACACCGCACCAGCTTGCGCGGCGAGGTCCCGGGCGACGAGCCCACGCCGCTCGAGGCCGACGCGATCCCGACCGCCGTCGCCCAGCTGGTCGGCTTCGCCGAGCTCCTGCGCGCGAGCCCAGGCGCGGCGCAGCTGCAGATCCCGACGCTCGGCGAGCACGCCGTGTACGTCGACGATCACCTGCTCGACGGCCCCGCGCAGCTCTCGATCGGCGCGGGCCAACATGCCCTGCGCGTGCTCGATGGACAGCAGGCGATCGTGCTCGAGCAGCCGCTCGCGCTCGCGCTCGAAGCCCCCGTCGATCTCACCACGACCCTGCCCGCCGCCCCAGCCAGCGCCGAGCCGCACACGCCAAGCAAGGCGCCGAGCGCCAAGCAGCTGGCCGAGGCGGCGCAGCGCGAGCGTGGCCAGAAAAATTACAAGGAGACCGCGCGGCTCTATCGCGAGCTGCTGCGTCGCTACCCCGACAGCCCCGAGGCCGCCAACGTCCCCGTGCGGCTCGGCGACCTGCTGACCTCGACCGGCGATCATCAGGGCGCGCTCGAGGCCTACGAGCTCTACCTCGACCGCGGCGCCAAGCAGCTCGCGCCCGAGGCCGAGTACGGTCGCATTCAGGCGCTGCGGGCCCTCGGTCGCAAGGCCGACGAGCGTGCTGCGATCGTCGCGTTCGTGGCCGCGCGGCCCGACGACTACCGCAGCACCGAGCTGAAGACGCGGCTCGCCGAGCTCGACAAGTAGCCACGGCGCGCGCGATGTAGGTGATGTGACCGAACAGGCGTGAGCCTGGGAGGTTTGCCTATTTGATCGGGGCTGGAGGTCGGCTCCAAACAAGCACGCGTGCTTGTTTGGACTCCAGGTTCAGGGTTCGAACAAGCACGCGTGCTTGTCCCGGACCCGACGGCCAGCTCCAAACAAGCACGCGTGCTTGTCCCGGACCCGGAGGTCAGCTCCCCAGCAAGCACGCGTGCTTGTCCGAGACCAAACGCCCAGCTCCAAGCAAGCACGCGTGCTTGTCCCGGACCCGGAGGTCGGCTCCCCAGCAAGCACGCGTGCCTGTCCGAGACCAGAAGGGGGGCCCCAAGCAAGCGCGCGCGCTCCTAATCCACCTTCTCGAGCTGCAGGATCACGTCGCCGCGATCGAGGTCGGCCTGATCGGCGGCCACGAGCGCGACGATCTTCGCCCGCGCAGGCAGCTTGGGATCGTCGTAGTTGATGCGCGTGAAGGTCTTCATGACCTCGAGCAGGCCGATCGTCTGTCCGCGCTCGATCACCTGGCCGAGCTCGACGAACGTCGGCTTGTCCGGGGACGGGCGCGCGTAGAAGCGGCCGCTCGAGCTGGCCCGCAGGGGCAGGCTGCCGTCGATCGCCTGCGATGTCGCGGCCGCGGCCTCGACCGCGAGCGCGCCCCCGAGCGCCTCGGGATCCAGCGTCAGCAAGCGCGCGCCGTAGTCGACGGGTCGGCGCGCGAGCTCGGCGTGCGGTCCTTCGTCGACCACGATCCCATGCGCTCCTTCGGGCACACGCAGTCGGTGCGCGACGCCCAAGATCTCGATCCAGCCGATCGCATCGCCCGAGCGCAGCAGCGATCCCGTGACCGGCCGCTCGCGCCACAGCCCTGGCGAAGGCGCGAGCAAGGCGGTCCGCCCTTCGTCGAGGCGCTCGAGCTCGGCGGTCAGCTCCGGGACGAATTGGCGGCTGTCGGTCATCGCCGGCGCAGGGTATCGCAGGAGCAACGGCGCGGCTGTCTCGTGAACCGCCGCGCGAGCCATCTTTTGTCTACCGAAAGCAGCCACAATCATGATGTACTCGAGGCGTGAATCACGCGTTCCCGCTCGAGCCTTGGCCCAGCGCACCACGCTGGCCGGTCGTCGGTCACATGCCGGCGCTGATGAGCCGCGGGTTCATCGAGTTCCTCGAGTACAGCTGGCGCCGCTGCGGCGACTGCTTCGAGCTGCGGGTCGGCAACCAGAGCATCAAGATCGTCACGCACCCCGACGACATCGAGGCGATGCTGCTGACCCGGCGCGACAAGTACGTCAAGGGCTCCGCGTACGACCAGTTTCGCCGGCTGGTCGGCGATGGCCTGGTGACCGCCGAGGGCGAGCTGTGGCGACGCGAGCGACGGATCATCCAGCCCTGCTTTCGCCGCGAGACCATCGCGGGTCTCGGCGAGCGCATGGTCGCGCAGACCGACGCGATGCTCGAGCGCTGGAGCGACGCCGCGTTCGATCTGCACGTCGAGCTGATGCGGCTGACGCTGGAGATCATCGGCGAGTGTCTGTTCGGGCTCGAGTTCGGCGACGATCGAGCCTCGATCTCCACGCGGGCCTTCACCGAGGCCATGGAGGTGATCGCCGGCCGCATCACCGCCGTGGCCGTGCCGCCGAGCTGGCTGCCGACGCCGGGCAACCGTCGACTCGCGCGCTCGGTCGCCGCGCTCGATCGCGTGGTTGCGAGCGTGATCGCCAACCGTCGCCGCGCCGGCATCGATCACGACGATCTGCTCGGCGCGCTGCTGCGGGCCCGCGACGAGCACGGCCAGCCGCTCGACGAGCCGCAGCTGCGCGACGAGGTCATGACCATGTTCCTGGCCGGGCATGAGACCACCGCGGTCGCGCTGACCTGGACCCTGTGGCTGCTCTCGCGGCACGACGAGATCCGCGAGCGCGCCCTCGCAGAGGTCGACGTCGCGCTCGGCCAGCGCCCGCCGACCTGCGCCGACCTGCCCAAGCTCGGCTACCTCGCGCAGGTGTTCCACGAGTCGATGCGTCTGATCGCGCCGGTTTGGTCGGGCGTGCGCAACTGCGTGGAGGCGGACACGCTCGGCGCCGGCTTTCCCGTGATGCCGGGCGATCGCGTGATGAACCTGATCTGCTTCACGCACAAGCACCCGGCGTTCTGGCCCGAGCCCGAGCGCTTCGATCCCGATCGCTTCGCCCCCGAGGCCTGCGCCGCGCGGCACAAGTTCGCGTACATGCCGTTCAGCGAGGGGCCGCGAAAGTGCGTGGGGCTGCACTTCGCGACCATGGAGGCCCAGCTGGTGCTCGCCCGCCTGCTGCAGCGCGGCGAGCTGCGCTGCGTGGAAGGCTTCAAGCCCGAGCTCGACTACCAGCTGACCGTGCGACCCAAGCACGGGCTGCGCGTGCGCTGGTCGGCGCGCACCTAGTCGCCGCGAGACGCTACGCGCGACCGGTGGCCTTCAGCCAGCTCGGCCGCTCGCTCACGCGAGTCCACCACGCCATCAGGTGGCGGTACTTGCCGAGCGTCTCCTTGGCCGGCACCGCCAGCCCGTAGTCGACGTACGGCATGTAGCAGATGTCCGCGAGCGAGAACTCCTGACCGGCGAAGTAGCTGTGCTTCGCGAGGTGTGCGTCGACGACCGACGCCGCGTGGTCGAGATCCTTCTGCGCCGCCTCCAGGGCCGCCTCGTCCTGCTTCATCTGGAAGAGGTGGTGGAGCACGAACTTCATGGTCGGAGCCGTGAAGTACGAGTACTCGACGCTGATCCACTGCTCCATCACCGCGCGGGCGCGCAGGTCGGCCGGGACCAGGTTGCCGCCAGCCTTGTCGTTGATGTAGCGGCACATCGCGCGCGACTCGTGCATCGCGAAGCCCTCGTCGTCGAGCGCCGGCACCCGTCCCCACGGCTGGCGTGCCAGGTTCGCCGGCTGCTTGTGCTCGCCCTTGGCGAAGTCGACGAGCTCGAGCTCGTACGGGGTGTCGGTCTCGATCAACGTCGTCACCACCTTGCGCGTGCAGGTGCTCATTGGGTGTCCGAAGATCTTCATCATCGGGGCCACCCTACACTGGGCTCGGAAGCCGTCGCTAGCGAGGGCCGCTGGAGAGGACTGCGAGGTCGTGCAGCGACCAGATCCGCGGGTTTTTGATCCGCCGCGAGCCGGTGCTCTGATACGCCATCTCGACCAGCGCGCACAGCCACGGGCGCAGCTCGTCGAGCCGCACGATCTCGTCGGTGTCCATCTGTCGCGCGGCCACCCAGGGATCCATGTCGGCCTCGATGCGCGCGGCGGTGGCCTTCATGCCGGCCTCGATCTCGGCCCGCTCGGCGGGATCCTGCGTGACGATCTCGAAGTCGTCGTCGAGCTTGGTGTTGTAGCTCGCGATTGCGAGCGTGCGCCCCTCCATGACCGAGAGCCGCGAGATCGTGGTGCTGAGCTGCACGATCGGATCGTAGGGCAGCCCACTCATCGCGTAGTAACCAGCGCCGCTGGCCTTGCGTAGCAGGACGGTGAACATCGGCACCTCGTTGGTGCTGTTCGTGTAGATCAGGCTCGAGCCATAGCCGAGCAAGCCCTGGGCCTCGGCCTCGGCTCCGACGTCGAAGCCGGAGATGTCCTGCAGCCAGAGGATCGGGATCCCGTCGTCGTTGCAGGCGCGAGAGAACGCGCTGATCTTGGCGATGCCGCCCCGGTACAAGATTGCGGCCGGGCGCTTGCGATTGCGGTGCTCGGGATCACCGACCAGCCCCTGCCGGTTGATGATGAAGCCGGCGTAGAGCCCTCCGATGCGGCCGATCCCGGTGATCATCTCTTCGCCGGTCTCGGGCATCAGCTCCCAAAACAGGCTCTGATCGCACAGCCGCGCGAGCACCTGCGTCGCGTCGTAGACCTCGCGGTGATCGGGCGGGATCAGCCCGGCCAGCTCGCGCGCCGGGTGCAGCGGCTCGATCGGCCCGCGCCCGTGTCGATAAAAATCGGCGCCGGAGCTGGGCAGCTTGGCGACCTCGCGACGGATGCACGCGAGCGCGACCTCGTCGTTGGGCACGCGCACGTCGGCGCAGCCGCTCTGATGCACGTGGACCTCGGGCCCGCCGATGTCGAGGCTGGTGATCTTCTGGCTCTTCGCGCCTTTGATCAGCGCCGCGCCGGCGATGACCATGTAGGCCTGCTCGGTCATGTACACGCGATCGGAGATGATCGGCATGTAGCCGCCGCCGGCGATGCAGTCGCCGAACACCCCGGCGATCTGCGGGACCCCGGCCGCGCTCAGCAGCGAATTCATCTTGAAGATGTGCCCGGCCCCGGTTGCGCCCGGGAACGAGCGCGACTGCTCGGGCAGGAACAGGCCCGAGCAATCGACCAGGTACACGGTCGGCAAGCGCAGGCGCAGCGCCATGGTCTGCGCGCGCTCGATCTTCTCGGGCGTCTTGGGCCACCACGAGCCCGAGGCCACGGTGTTGTCGTTGGCGATCACCATGCACCAACGACCCTCGATCTGCGCGAACGCAGTGACCACGCCAGCGCCGGGCGACTCCAGCCTGCCGAACTGCAGGCCCCAATTCACGAAGGTCCCGACCTCGAACACCTCCGTGCCGGGATCGATCAGCTGGGCCAGTCGCTCGCGCGCGCTCAGCTTGCCGCGCTCGTGCAGGCGCTCGAGGTATTTTTCTCCCCAGCCCTCGTGGACCTTGGCGCGGCGCTCGGCCAGCACTTGTTCGCGGGTGGCGAGGGTATCGCGGTACTCGCGATACGTACGATCGTCGCAGACCTGATCGCGGGGGGAGCCGATGGGCGTGAGCGGGACGATGGCCATGTCAGTGCGGGGTCGAGGAAAATCCGGGGATCGCCCGGGTGTCGTAGCGGTGCGTGCGGAACTCCGGACTCCGGAGGATCGCTATGTGCATGGGGATCGTGGTCGCCACGCCCTCGCAGCGCAGCTGCTCGAGCGCGACGATCATGCGATCGGCCGCAGCGTCACGAGTCTCGGCCCACGCGATCACCTTGCAGATCAGGCTGTCGTAGTAGGGCGGGACCTCGTAGCCGCTGCGCACGTGGGTGTCGACGCGCAGGCCGTCGCCGATGCCCTCGGGCAGCGCCCACTCCTGGATCACGCCGGGTGAGGGTCGGAAATTCTGCTCGGGATCCTCGGCGTTGATCCGGCACTCGATCGCGTGCCCGCGCAGCGCGACGTCGGCCTGCGTGATCGAGAGCGGGTGCCCGGCCGCGACCAGGATCTGCTCGCGCACGAGATCGAGCCCGCTGCGCATCTCCGACACGCAGTGCTCGACCTGCAGGCGCGTGTTCATCTCCATGAAGCGCAGCACCGAGCCGGCCGGGTCGAGCAAGAACTCGATCGTCCCGGCGCCGACGTAGCCGATCGCCCGCGTGGCCTCGACCGCGGCCGCCAAGGTGCGCGCGCGCTCGGTCTCGTCGAGCACGGGAGACGGCGACTCTTCGATCAGCTTCTGATGGTTGCGCTGGACCGTGCAGTCGCGCTCGCCGACATGCACGACGTTGCCGTAGCGATCGGCCATCACCTGGATCTCCACGTGCCGGCCGCCCTCGACCAATTTTTCCAAGTAGAGCCGTGCGTCACCAAAAGCGGCGAGCGCCTCGGCGCTCGCTTGCGTCCAGGCTTGCTCGATCTCCGCCGCGCTTCGAGCCACGCGCATGCCCTTGCCACCGCCGCCGCTCTCGGCCTTGAGCAGCACCGGGTAGCCGACCTGCTCGGCCACCGCTCGCGCTTCGTCGAGGTCGGCCAAGATTGCCCCCGACAGCAGGGACCCCGGCGTGAAGCCGCTCCCGGGAATCAATGTCAGGCCGGCCTTGCCCATCGCCTGCTTGGCCGGCGTCTTCTTGCCCATCAGGTGCATCACGTGCGGCGGCGGGCCGATGAAGGTGATCCCGTGCTGCTCGCACAGCGCCGC
>DATLLB010000768.1:0-5071 GCA_035538075.1 Enhygromyxa sp. | reverse complement strand
GCAGCTTGGCCCGCGGATCCTGAGCGAGTCGAATGACCTCCGGGATCCGCTGCGGCAGGTGGGGAGACTCCGAAGCGCTGGGCAACTGCGCGTCTTGGTAGCGCTGGGGCAGGCCGAACGAGCGGTTGTACTCGAGGTTCGAGATCGGCTGTCCGTCGGCGAAGATCGGCGGCAGCGGAGCCCAGTCATGCTCGATGAAGAAGCTCTCCGCGCCGCGGCGCAGATAGAACCCGAGCTTCTCCATGCGCGACAGCCAGGGCGGATCGCCGATCTGCCAGAAGCCGCGACCACACAGCAGATACTGCGAGTGCTCGATCGCGCGTCCGTGGGCCTCGATGTGGTCCCTGGCGTATTTGTGCAGGATCGCGTCGAGCAGAAAGCGCGACAGGCCCTCGCTGCGGCAGTGCTTGGCGACGACGAAGTTCGCGATCTGGTGATAACCCTTCGGCTTGAACTCGGCGACCGGCGGGAACGCGAAGCGATCAAACCATTTGTGCGCAGGGTCGCTGTCGGCCGGCTGCTCGAAGTCGACGTCGCGGTCCATCGTCGAGTGCCGCAGGTTGTTGTAGCGGCCAGTGAAGAAGAACACCGTGCCTTTCATGCGCGCGACCAGGATCGTCGCAATGATCTCGCTGGTGTCACGATCGACGGCGCGCGAGAGCACGAAGCGGTGGCCGTAGATGCCCCACAGGTTGGCGACCCCATGCGGCGAGATGATCTCGAGCTGCACGCGCTCGACCACCGCGCTCGGCAGGTGACCGCCGTTCTCATCCTTGGCGTCCTCGAGCGAGCAGCTCAAGATCGAGGAGACCGCGCGGGCGATCGTGGGCGCCTGGCTGGACACGATGCCCAGCTCGAGGCCGCGCTCCTCGAAGCGGACGTAGTTGCGCGCCGAGGGAGCGCGCGAGTCTGGATGGCGAAGATACGCGTCGCGCAGCGCTCGCGTGGGGACGAAGCGATCGTGCGCGTCGAGGTTGATGTACTTGCCCGCCGGCTCGGTCTCGGGCACCACGAGCGCATCTTAGCAGGTGTAGAGTCGCCGCACATGAGCGTCGCCGAGATCGTCGAGCAGCTGATCGAGTCACCGTGGGAGGCCGAGGATCTGCTCGAGCCGTTGTCGAGCGCAGACCGGGCGGCCGTGCGCGAGCAGTTGCTCACGCTCGCCGAAGAGGATCCGTCCACCGACGTGATGCAGGTGCTCGGTCATTTCCCGGATGCCGAGGTGCTCGCGGTGCTGAAGCAGGTGCTGCGCAGCGATGCGGATGAGGATGTGCAAGAGGGGGCCGCCGACGGGATCGCCGAGATGAAGGCACTTCCCGAGGCGATGGCGGCGCTGCGCGAGCTCATCGACCACGAGATCGACGGTGTCGCGACGCGGGCGATCGAGAACCTGGAGGATGAGCAGGATGCGCTCGTGGAGCTGCTGTTGTCGCGCATCGACGCGATCGCCGAGCGCGGGGACGACTTGTTGATGGCTGCCGTCATCGCGAGGCTCGTCGCGGCGACACCGACGAGCGAGGACGTCGTCGCGGCACTCGCTCGACACTGGGACTTCGCGATCATCCACAGCACCACGTACTTCGCCGCGAACGCGATCTTCGACGCGCTGATCGATCACGCGCCGACCTCGGAGACAACACAGGCCGCGTTCGTGGCCGCCGTCGCGCACGAGGACGAGTACGCGAAGGTGCGGGGCCACGGGGCGCTCGCGCTGACCACCGACGAGATCACCAAGCACGTGACCGCGCTCAACAAGATGAAGGGCCTGAGGCCGTCCGGCAGTCAGCTGCGAAAGAATGCGCTGCAGAAGCTCGTGAAGACCCGCCGGGCGGCGCTGGAGAAGCTCGCCAACGCAGGCGACAAGGTCGCCGCGAAGCTGCTGAAATAGCGGATCGCGGCAATATTCGGAGTTCGTAGAGACGAGCTGCCGATCCGGGCGCCGCCGAACGCCGCCGGATTCGCCGGCTTTTCTGTCGAAGTCCGATCATTGCTCGACATCCGTCATTTCGCTCTTCAGCTAACAATTGGGAAATGAGCGTTGCTCCGCGACGCAAGCGGATCAGAACCGCCCCGTCACTCCAGGACGGCGCTCATGATCACGCAGAGGTTCCGAATTCGACACGCTCCACATTTGTTCATCCTCGCCGCGCTCGCGTGCTCGAAGACGACGCCGCCCGAACGAGGCGGCGCGCCTGGAACCACGACCGGTACGGAGGTGAAGGAGGAAGAGCCCCCGCTGCCCAAGACCAGCGCGGAGATCAAGCCGGCGACGCAGGAGACCACGGCGGCGAATACTGCGGTACGCCAAGCGCTGCCGTTCTCCGATCGTGCGGACTTCGACGCCGTCATGCGCGGCTTCATTGCCACGACCAGTGAACCCAGCATCACCAACGCAGACGGCCGACCGGTGTGGGGCTTCGCGGAGTGGGGGTTCCTCGCCGGCGAGGCGCCGGACGAGGTCAACCCGTCCTTGTGGCGGCAGGCCCAGCTCAACGCGGTCCACGGATTGTTCGAGGTTCGCGAAGGAATCTATCAAATCCGTGGTTTCGACATCAGCGTGATGAGCTTCATCGAGGGGCCGCAGGGGCTCGTGATCGTCGATCCGCTGATCAGCCGGGAGACCGCGGCGGCCGGGCTCGCGCTCTATCGTGCGCATCGGGGCGACCTGCCGCTCCGCGCGGTCGTCTATACGCATAGCCACGTCGACCACTTCGGCGGGGTCAAGGGTGTCGTGGACGAGGCCGACGTCGCCGCCCGCAAGGTTCGCATCATCGCGCCGATCGGGTTCATGGAGAGCGCGATCTCGGAGAACGTCTACGCCGGCAACGCGATGGCCCGGCGCGCGACGTACATGTACGGCTCGTTGCTGCCCGAGGGGCCGACCGGGAACGTCGACGCCGGGCTCGGCAAGACCACGTCGACCGGCGAGGTCACGCTGATCGCCCCGACCGACATCGTCAGCGAGACTGGCGAGACGCTGCGGCTCGCCGGGCTCGAGTTCGTGTTCCTCAACGCGCCGCACAGCGAAGCGCCGGCGGAGATGCTGTTCTACTTGCCTGCGTACCGGGCCCTGTGTGCGGCCGAGGACGTGACCCACAACCTCCACAACCTCTACACGCTGCGCGGCGCGGAGGTGCGCGATCCCTTGCGCTGGTCCGGCTATTTGCAAGAGGCGCTCGAGCTGTGGGGCGACGACGTCGAGGTGATGTTCGCGTCGCATCAGTGGCCGACGTGGGGTAACGAGCACGTCCGCGAGTTGATCGGGTCGCAGCGCGACCTCTACAAGTTCATCCACGATCAGACTCTGCGGCTCGTCAACCATGGCTACACGATGACCGAGATCGCCGAGCAGCTCGAGCTGCCGAACTCGCTCGCCAAGGTCTGGGCCAACCGCGATTACTACGGCACGCTCAACCACAATGTGAAGGCCGTCTATCAGCGCTATCTCGGCTGGTTCGACGCCAACCCCTCGAACCTGCATCGGCTGCCGCCGGTCGAGGCGGCGGGCAAATATGTCGAGTTCATGGGCGGCGCGGACGAGGTGCTGCGCAAGGCCAAGCAGTCGTTCGACGCCGGCGATTATCGTTGGACCGCGGAGGTGCTCAATCATCTGGTGTTCGCCGAGCCCGACAATGATGTGGCGCGGCAGCTGCTCGCGGACACGCTCGAGCAGCTCGGCTATCAGGCCGAGTCCGGGCCCTGGCGCGGCTTCTACCTGAGCGGGGCGCAGGAGTTACGGCACGGCGTCCCCGACGTTGCGGTGCCGAAGACGGCCAGCCCCGACGTGATCGGGAGCATGCCGGTCGAGATGTTGCTCGACTTCACGGCGATCCGCTTCAACCCGGAGAAGAACGGCGGCGCCGAATATGCGTTCGCGATCGAGTTGAGCGATCGGCCACGCGAGCCGTTCGAGGTTTGGGTCGAAAATGGTGTCGTCAATTGGCGCAAGGGGCCGACGAAGTTGAAGATTGACACCACGCTCGAGCTCGACAGCGCGACGTTCAGCCAGATCGCGACGGGAGCGCTGCCGATCGCCGACGCGGTCGCGCAGGGTAAGCTCACGCTGGACGGCGATCCGGCCAAGCTCGAGGCGTTCATCGGCACGCTGGACAAATTCGAGTTTTGGTTCCCGATCGTGACCCCGTGACCACGGAGCTTTCACCGTGGTTAGCAAGCACACGCACGTTGGTTTCATGGCATTGGCGCTCGCCCTACTCATGCCGAGTGCCGACGCGTCGGCGGCGGAGCCGAGCCCGGACGCATCGGACTCGCAGTCGGTGGCCGAGGCGGCGAATGACGCCAACAACCCGCTCGCGCAGCTGATCGGCGTCAACATTCACAACTACTACGTACCCAAGTGGTACGGCGATCCCGACCTCACCACGAATGCGCTGCAGCTGCGCGTGATCGCCCCCTTCTGGCGTGTGCTCCCGCGCCTGACGCTGCCCATCGTGACCCAGCGCGACACGAACGGCGACGTCCGCACCGGCACCGGGGATCTCAACTTGTTCGTCACGTTCCTGCTGACCAAGCCGAACTCGCGCTTTCAGGCTGGGCTCGGTCCGCTGTATGTCGCACCAACCGCGAGCTTCGAGACGGCGGGACAGGGCAAGCACCAGCTCGGGGCCGCGCTGATCTTGGTCGGGGAATCGAAACGAGTGCTGGGCGGGACCTTGACGACCTATCAAGCTGCGATCGCCGGCGACCCCGAGCGGCCCTTCGTGCAGACGCTGGTGCACCAGATCTTCATCATCATGCAGGTCGGTCAGGGCTGGTATCTACGCTCGACGCCGGTGTGGACCTTCGATCTACAAAGCGGAAATTTCAACATGCCCTTTGGGATCGGTGCGGGCAAGGTGTTCCCGTTCGAGCGTGTCGTCGTCAACATGTTCATCGAGCCCCAGGCGACGCTGGCCAAGTACGGGGCCCTGACCCCAGCCCTGCAAGTGTTCATGGGTCTCAACTTGCAGTTTCCGCTGAAAGCCCGGTCGGTCGACTAGACCGCAACCGCCGCCCAACTGCAGGTGTGGTATCAAGAGCGCGCTCGCGAGCGCCCGCCATGACCACCGAG
>DATLLB010000767.1:0-7933 GCA_035538075.1 Enhygromyxa sp. | reverse complement strand
AGCAGGGCCAGCCCGCTGTTGGCCACGCGAGGGATTCGCTCGACGAGTCGGACAATCGCTGGCGCTCGGCCCACGAGTCGCGCCGTCGTGTCGTCGCGCTCCACCACGCGGGCGGTATCTGCAACGCAACGTCCACTCTACGCAAAGTGTTCAGCCCGCCATTCCGGCCTAGCAGCCCGTGGCGCAACCCGTCACGCCGCCTCGCTTGGTCTTTTCGCCGAGGGCGGTGTCGCCGAAAGCTCGCAGTATCCCGATACAGCTTCGTTTCGGCTCCTAGCCCTCGCCGAAAATCCCGGCGCGGGGCGACGCGCCGGATTGCGCCACGGGCTGCTAGCTCATTCGGGCTGGCTCTCCGCTTGCGAACTATGGTGCTGAATGGCCCAGGCGTCGAGCTGAGCCTGTTCCAGCACCCACGGCGGTACCGGCTCGCGAGCGGCGACCGCCGCGATCACGGCCAGATCCTGCTCGGCCCCACGCAGGTCGTTGAGACGCAGGCGCAGATGTGCGCGACGCATGTGAAAAATTGGTTGTTCGGGCCGCAGCTCGATTGCACGGTCGAGGCTCGCCAGCGCCGCGAGCGGCTCGCCGATGGAGTCCTGCACCATTGCGAGGTTGTAGTAATGAATTGGGTGGGGGTGCGATTGGCGGCTGCGCGGCCAAGGTCCCTGCAGCAGCGCGAGCGCGGCTGCGAGGAGCAACATCGAGGGGACCGGGCGTGCAGCGAACCGCGAGCGCACGAGGGTGATGAGCGCGAGCGTGCCGGGACCGGCGAACAGCGCGAGCGGGACGATCAGCGGCAAGCGGTGCTGCGCCGAGGTGAAGAACAGCAAATTGGCGGCGAGCGGCGCGAGCAGCTGTCCGAGCCCAAACCACGCCAGCGCTCGCTTCGCTCGTGGGGTGTTCGCCCGGCCGTCGGGCATCGCATTCGCCGAGCGGCCGCCGAGCGTCGCGCCGGCGCCGAGCAGGCCGAGCGCGAGCAACATCGAGAAGCTCACGCCGACGCGATGCGCCCACGGCAGCAGCTCGCGCTCGCCTCGCCAATCGTAGTCCTGCGTCAGCTGCTGGTCGCCGATCGTGAGCCACAGCTTCTTCAGCTCGAGCGCGAGCCAATCGCCCGGGTTCTCGCGGATCCACGCGAACGAGCGCGCGTAGAGTGCCGCGCCGATGGCCCGGGCGCGGTCGCGGTCGTCGAGCTGGGGATCGATGCCGAGCGCGACGGTGAGCTCGGCGCTCTCGGTTCCGAGGTTGGCGCTGAGCAGGCCGGCGTTGTTCCACACGCCGCGCGCCTCCGGGTTGTTGCCGATGAAGAACGAAGTGCCGCCGCCGTGGATCGGCTGGACGTCGGGGTGTCCGGTGACCGCCAAGTTGCGCGCGGCCATCGGCGCGAGCGCGAGCACCGTGCCAAGCAGGAGCGCGGCGCAAGGGCCTGCGGCCGCACGCGCGCGCGCTCGCCAATCGTCGCCGTCAGCCAGCGCCGCGATCGCCAGCAACGAGAACGGCAGCGCGATCACCATGTTGGGTCGAGCGAGGATCGCCAAGCCCGAGGCTGCCCCGAGCGCCAGCGCGAGCGGCCAGCGTGATCGCTCGCGCCCGAGCAGCGCGACGAAGCTCGCCAACACCAGCACGTTGCAGGCGATGCCGAGCTCGGCGCTGAGGTACTTGTTCTCGTAGAACGCGAGGCCCGGATACGCGAGCAAGGCGATGCTCGACACCAGCCCCGGCGTGCGCCCCCACAGCCGCACCACGCTGCGATGAAACAGCGCGAGCGTGGCGAAGGCGAGCAGCAGCTGGACCAGGAGGCCGAACGAAGGCCACGCGCGAACGGTCATGCCGAGCGCGAGCAGATATGCGTACGCGCCCTGCAGATAGAACGGCTCGCGGCCGAGCGGCGGGTGCTCGAGGATGTCGCGTGCGGATTGCTCGTAGACGGCGCCGTCGGAGAAGGTCGCGTGGGCGAACGGGACCTCGCCGAGGTAGCTCGCGTGATAGGCGAGCCGATACGCGACCAGCACCATGATGATCAGCCACAGCGCTCGCTCCGTCGCGACGACCGTCGGTTGGGGCCGCGACTCGCGGGGTTGCTCGGCGGCCACGCACGAATGATAGCCGGGTATCATCGTGGCGTGCCCGATCCGATCGGCTGGCCGCCCGACGAAGCCGTGATTCAGGCGATCCACGAACGCTACCAGCGCGAGATCGTCGAGGAGCTCGGTCTGTGTCCGTTCGCTCGACGGTCGCGCGAGCTCGGGCGAGTGCATCGGCCGGTGTTCGTGAGCACTTGCGAGCACGAGCCGACGCCGAACGAAGTTGCACGACATCTCGCCGAGCTGGTCGCCGCGCGAGCGGACGCGGAGATCGTGTTGCTGACGTTCCCGGTCCCGCCCGGGCATCGCTGGCAGCGACCGCAGGAGTTCGAGCGCTTCCTGGTCGAGCTGCGCGCGGCCTGGGCCGCCGTGCCGCCGCCGCGCGAGTTCTACATGGTCTCGTTTCACCCGCGACTGGAGCCGCCCGCCGATCGTCCGCTGACCGCCGACTCGCTGGTGTCGTTGATCCGTCGCAGTCCCGATCCGGTGATCCAGTGTGTCGACGCGGTGCTGCTCGATCGCGTGCGTCGGCAGGCGCAGGCCAGCGCGCGCGAGCGGATGATCGCGGAGCTCGAGGCCCGCGATCCTGCGCTGGCGGTGTTGTTCGCGGGCAGCATCGCGGCAGACCCGGAGCTGTCGTCGGACATCGCTCGCCACAACTTCGCGGCCCACGGGGCGGGGCCTGGGCGCGAGCGGCTGCTGGAGGTGCTCGCGGAGATCATGGCAGCACGTGATCGCGCGTACGGGTTTGAGGGGTAGAAGCGTGCGCTCGCCCACGTGCTTGGGGGCGCGGTGGAATTTGCGAGGGCTCGCAACGGATTGCGACCGGGCTGGTCACTCAGAAGCGATGACTCGACGACACATGGCTTCGGTGGTGCTTTTCTCGACGTCGCTGCTCGGCGTTGGCTCTGGGTGCAATGACGACCGCTCGGCTACGGAGGCGGCGGGTGATACCGGGGAGACTTCGGGGGATGGGGATGGCGACCCGACTGGGGATGGCGATGGAGACGGAGACGGAGACGGGGATGGAGACGGAGACGGCGATGGGGATGGAGACGGAGACGGAGACGGCGATGGCGACGGAGACGGCGACGGCGATGGGGATGGCGATGGCGATGGCGATGGCGATGGCGATGGCGATGGCGATGGCGATGGCGACGGCGACGGGGACGGCGATGGGGATGGCGACGGCGACGGCGACGGCGATCTGTGCGTGCCCACGGAGCCCATCGAGGCGACCTGTGACCTCATCGACAACGACTGCGACGGCCTGATCGACGATGTCGACGTCGGCAACGACGGGTTCTGCGACTGCCTGCGGATCGGCATCCTCGGCACCAAGGGCTATCTCGCCAACGCGAACTTCGAGGCCTGGCTGGAGCAGCAAGGCACGACGGTCACGCGCACGCTGATCGTCGACCAGCCCGGCATCGTCACGTCGGAGTTCCTGGCCGACTACGACCTGGTGATCATCGATCGCATCCGCCGGGGCCTGAGCGAGGAGGAGGCCGCGGCCATGGAGGCGTTCGTCAAGCAGGACGGCCGCGGGCTGATCACGCTGATCGGCTACAACTTCGACGGCCTGGTGGTCGAGCGCGATCGGGCCAACTCCGTGCTCGCGCCGTTCGGGCTCGCGTACGACGAGGTCATCGGCGGCCAGATCATCCCGACCTTCAATCAAGCGCACCCGATCTCGATGGGCATCGTCCAGGTCAACTACCACGGCGGCAACGAGGTCACGGACGTCGAGAACCAGGGCAACACGGCCGTGTTCGCCACCGCGTTCGGGCTCGACGCAGGGCTCGCCCACCAGACCGTGGGAGGCGGTCGCGTGGTGATGTGGGGCGACGAGTGGATCACCTTCGACAACGACTGGCAGGGCTACGCGCACGTCGAAGAGTTCTGGTCGCAGATGATCGGATGGGTGAAGCCACAGGACTTCTGCGGCTCGGTGCAGTGACGCTCACGGCGACGTCGCCCGCGGCGACGCGGGCAGACGGATCTCGAAGCTGCTGCCGCGACCGAGCTCGCTGTCGAACTCGACGCGGCCGCCGTGAGCGATGGCGCAGGCGTAGACCATCGCGAGGCCGAGCCCGGTGCCGTGACCGTCGGGCTTGGTGGTGAAGAACGGCTCGAACAGGTGCGGGCGCACGTGGTCGGGGATGCCCGCACCGTCATCGGTCACGCGCAAGACGATCATCTCCTGGCCGTCGCGCTCGTCGAGCGCGGCGGACAGCTCGATGGAGCCGCCGTCGGCGATCGCATCGCGGGCGTTGAGGCCCAGGTTGATGAGCGCCTGAGTGAGCTGACCGGCGTCGGCTTGCAGCGGCGGCAGCTCTGGCGCGGCGACGTGCAAGGCGATCCGAGCCGGGACCATGACCCGCAGCAAGCGAGCGGCGGCGTCGAGGACCTCGCGGAGGTTGCAGGGCGCGAGCCGAAGTGGCGGACGCCGACTCAAGCGCAGCAGGCTGAGGGTCAGCTGCGTGGCCCGCTGGGTGGCCTCGAGGATCGCTTCGGCGCACTGCAGGACCGTGCCGCGCTGCTCGGGCCGCTGCACGATCAGCTCGGCGAGCCCGATGATGCAGCTCAGCGTGTTGTTGAAGTCGTGCGCGAGACCGCCGGCCATGGTCCCGATCGCCTCCATCTTCTGCGCCTGGGCGAGCCGCCGCTCCGCGTCCTTGCGCGCGGTGAGATCGCGACCGACGGCCTGGAACTCGACGACGTCGCCACGCTCGTCGCGGATCGCCCGATCGATCCAGTGCGTCCAGCACTCGACGCCGTCGTGACGGATCGAGCGGTGCTCGTCGGCCAGCGCGTCGGCCTCGCCCGCGAGCAGACGCTGGTGCTTCTCGAGCACGCCCGCGCGGTCCTCGGGCGCCACGTTCGGCAGGAAGCTGGTGCCGACGAAATCCTTCGGCTCGCCGCCGAAGAAGCTGGCGTACACGTCGTTGACGAAGGTGCGCACGCCGTCGGCTCGGTAGCGGACGATGAAGTCGGTCTGGTCCTCGACGATGCCGCGGTACCGCGCCTCGCTCCTGCGCAGCTGCTGCTCGGTGTCGTCGAGCGACGGGAGCACGAGCGTGACCGCGTAGGGGGCAGCGCGTCGCGGTCGGTGCAGCGCGACCGCTCGCGCGCCGTCGATCGCGAACGGAGCGAGCGTGGGGCACTCGTCGCGCGCGATGGCCTGCAGCGTGGCCGCGTCGAGGCGACGATCGGTCAGCAGCGCGCGCTGGTGGAGTCGATCGAGGGTGTCGAGATCGGCGGCCTGGCGGTCGCGCAGCAAAGCCGCGCTCGCGAAGCGAACCCGCAGCAGCGGCGCGAACACGAGCGAGGGATCGGCCGTCTCGCGCAACCACGCGTCGAGTCGCTGTGGATCCCAGAGCCGCTCGCGGTCGAAGTGGGCGATGAGCTCGCGCCAATCGACGACCAGCAGCGCCGTCGACTCGCCCTCCGCAGCGCGGGCGAAGGCGATGGCCTCGTCGAGCGATCCGAGCATGGCGGCCCTGCGCGAGCTTACGCGAGCCGCGTGGCCGTGCACTGGCGTGCATCGGCGTTGGCAACGCCGAGATCGACGTGTGACGCCACGCCCGAGCGCATGGGCTAGCATCGGCTCAGTGAGCATCCGGGCCCTGTCGCTGCTGCTGCCCTTCGTCCTCATCGCTGCGTGCGGCGGCTGCAACGAGCGACCACCGACCGCCGAAGGCGGACAGGTCGCCGTTGCGATCGAGCGCGAGCCGCCGCGCGCGGCTGAGCCTGCGGAAGCCAAACAGACTCCGAGCGCGCCGATCGAGCCCGTGACGGTTCGACCGATCCCGGGGGCCGACGAGCCGGGCCCCGTGTACGTGGTGATCAACACCAAGGGCGTGGCCAAGCTCGATGCGAGCGGCGCGACGCTGGTGCTCGACAAGCCCGAGCGCAACATCCAAGACCTGTTCGTCGGGCCCGACGGCGCGGTCTATCTGCTCGACGCACGATCGCTGCGCAAGCTGGTCGGCGACGAGGTGATCGAGGTCGTGCGCTTCGGCTTCGACGACGTCGCGCCGGTCGACGAGCTCGCGCTCGGGCCCGACGGCACGATCTGGGCGACGGGCTCGCGCGGGGTCGGGCACCACCATGACGGACGCTGGACGGTGAGCTCGCGCGAGCAGCTGGGGATCGGCTTCAACACCGACGTCGCGGTCGCGCACGACGGCACCGTCTGGGTGGCCGGCAGCACCAAGCTGCTGCGCCGTGCGGCCAGCGGTGACGAGTGGCTGACCACCGACATCGCGCCGCTCGGTCGCGTGCCGCTGCTGCTCGAGATGACCGCGTCGCCGACCGGCTCGGTGCTCGCGACCAACGGCAAGCAGCTGATCCGTCTGGCCGGCGACAAGCTCGAGCTGACGCCGTTGGCCGGCTCCGAGCGCATCGCGTACACGGCCGATCTCGCGGTCGCGCCGGATGGGGTGATCGCGGTGGCCAGCGGTGGCTGCGAGCTGCTTCGCCTCCCGCCCGACGGACGCGGCGAGGGCTGGCGGTTGGGTCGGGAGGACTACGGGTGCGAGACGCTCGAGGCCATGACCATCGACGCTCGCCACCGCATCTGGGTGGCGGCGCGCGAGGGGCTGAGCGTGATCGACGAGGGTGGACGCGCGATCGAGTTTCCGGCCGGCAGCTTTCCCGCGCTGGCCGGTCGCGTGAGCCACATGGTCGCGGTCGGTCGCGGACCCGAGCTACCAGATCCGCCAACAGTCGCGACCGCGTCGCTGGTCGGCCACATCGCGCTCGACAAGGCGCCGCTGGCCAACACCAAGCTCGAGGCCTGCCCGACCGTGCAGTTGCTCGGCGAGGGCTCGCCGTGCTCGGTCGCCAAGCTGCGCTTGCACACCACCACCGACGCACGCGGGCGCTTTCGTCTGGAGGGCGTGCCGATCGGTGACTACAGCTTCGCGGTCGAGATCGACGGCGTCTGGCGCTGGACCTCGCCGCCGAGCTTTGCCGCGCAGATGCGGGCCGGCGAGGCGCATGATCTCGGCACGCTGGCGCTCGCCAAACTTTGATAGGCTGCCACGCGATGACGCGGTTGCTCCCCTGCCCTTCCTGCGGACGACACGTGCGTACGGGCGATGCCGAGTGTCCGTTCTGCGGTCGCGCGCTCGCGACCGTGGCCGCACCCTCGCGCTTGAGCGTCGCGCTTTTGGGGTTGTGCTTGGCGGGGTGCTCGACCGGATCGAACGCGCCGGCGAAGAGCGATGACGCCAAGGGCGAGAAGCAGACGCCCGAGCCCACGCAGGTCGAGCAGCCCGAGCCTGCGCAACCCGAGCCTGCGCAGCCCGAGCCCGAAGTCGCACAGCCCGAGCCGCAGCCTGAAGTCGCACAGCCCGAGCCCGACGCGGCGACCACCGCAGCCGCACCGACCGAAGCCGGCAGCGCGGGCACGACCGACGGCTCGTCCGCAAGCGACGAGAGCGGCGCGACGGAGCCGAAGCCGGTGCCCAAGCCGAAGTACGGCGCGCCGCGACCGACCAAGAAGTACGGCGCTCCGCCAAAGCCACCCACCGATCCCTTCGACTGATGCGCTTGCCCGTCGTCACCGAGCCGCGGCCGCGGGTCCGGCTGCCGCTCGCGCCGAGCGTGCGGGCCAGCGACGCGGTCCGGCCCGTCTACGCAGTCTGGGAGATCACGCTGCGCTGTGATCTCGCGTGTCGTCACTGCGGCAGTCGGGCCGGTCGTGCGCGCGCGGACGAGCTGAGCACCGCCGAGGCTCTCGCCATGGTCGCGCAGCTCGCCGGGCTCGGCGTCGAGGAGGTGACGATCATCGGCGGCGAGGCCTACCTGCGCGACGACTGGCCGATCCTCGCGCGAGCGCT
>DATLLB010000766.1:0-3561 GCA_035538075.1 Enhygromyxa sp. | reverse complement strand
CGCTCCGATCACGCTGATCGCCGACGAGCAGCGCGCGAGCTGGCGCCTGTGCGTGCGCGAGCGCGAGGCGTTCGTGGTCGCGATCGAGCTGCCCTGCGAGGCCAGCTCCGCCGCAGCGGGCTCCGATCCACGCGCGGCGATTGAGCAGTGGCAAGCGAGCACCGCCGAGCCAGCGCCCGTCGTCGATCCACCGTCCGAGCCGGTCGACGACACACCGAGCGTTCCAGCGCCCGAGCCGACGCGGGCGCTGGAGCGTGCGTGGGGATGGAGCGCGGGCGCGGCCGCGGGCGTGCTGCTGCGCTTCCCCGGCGTCTCGGCGAGCGTGCAGGCCGACGTGGCTGCCGTGCATGCGCGCGGTGTGTTCGTCGGCGCGCTTGGATCGCTGGCGCCGTCGCGGGCCGAGCAGCTCGCGGTGATCGACGCGCTGGCGCTCGGCACCGTCGGTTGGCGCGGGCGCGTGTCGGAGCGCGTGGTCTTGCGCCCGAGCCTCGGGCTCGGCCTCGCGGTCCACCGCTTCAGCTTCGACGAGGATCCCGTCGGTCACCGCTTCGATCTCGCGATCCGCGTGCCGCTCGAGCTCGAGCTGCGCCTCGCTCCGCACGTCTACGCGAGCCTGGCTCTCGCCGGGACCGCGAGCACCCGCAGGATCGAGCACGTCGCCGGCGACACGATCCTGTGGAGCCGCAGCGTGCTGCGCTTCGAGGCGCTGCTCGGGTTTCGCTTCGACTGGCTGCCGACTACGGCAGCGCCTGCAGCCCGTAGGGCGGCGACGCGTTGACCAGCACGCCGGCCTCGCACTGCATGATCGCGTCCTCGAACACGACCCCGTCCTTGCTCGCACGCAGCGTGTACACGCCGGGCGGGACGTTGGTGAACAGCACGCCGCCGTCGTCGGAGGTCTCGGTCAGCGAGGGATCGGGGATCACCTGCGAGTTGAAGTAGATCGGCCCGTGCTCGGCCGGCAGCGGCGGATCGATGGTGACGATCGCCCCCTCCTCGCCGTGCGCTCCGGCGTCGTAGATCGACTTGCCGACCCGCGTGACGGTGCTGACCAGCTGGCAGGCTGCGGGGTCCAGCTCGATCATCAGCAATGCGGCCAACGTGTCGACCAGCGCGTCGTCGGGGATCTGGAAGGTCACGCGCTCGAGGCCGGTGTCGGGCACGGTGAAGGTCTTGGTCCGCGCCGGCGGAAAGCCGTCCGCGTCCAGCACGAACGTGGCGGTCGCTCCCTCGGGCAGCTCGAGCGCGAAGTGACCGTCCGCTTCGCTGATCGTCGTGATGCTGGGATCTTCGAGCACCGAGATGGTCGCCCCGTCGATGCGGCCGTACTCCTGGCCGGGCAGCGTGAACGCGAACGCATCACCGCTGACGCTCACCATGTTGTCGCCGTCGCCATCTCCGTCACCATCGCCATCTCCGTCGCCGTCGCCATCGCCATCACCATCTCCATCACCATCCCCCTCGGTCTCCATGGCGACCGCGTCGTCGCTGTTCCCGTCGTCGCCGCAAGCGTTGAGCATGCTCAGCGCAAAGGCCGTAGTCAGCAGTCGAAGTCGAAGCTCGTGCATGGGCCGCAAGGTATCACGCGTGTGCTCACATGAGGTTCGCGTCATCGTCGACATCCTCATGAGCAATGCTGGTCGTGATGCGGCGCGCGCTCTGGTCCCTGCCCCTCGCCTCGTTGATCCCGATGTTCGTCGCCTGCTCGAGCTCCGCCGCGGACGACTCGGGTGCAAACGACAGCACCGAATCCGGTGACGGTGACGGCGATGGTGACGACGAACCGACCGGTGATGGCGAACCGACCGGTGATGGCGAGCCGACCGGCGACGGCGACGGTGAGATCGGCGACGGACAGTATCTCGAGGTAGGGCTCGGATATCTGGCCGGCGACACCACCCAGACCCGCACGATCGCGGTGTTCGACGTCACCGAGCCCGGCAGCCCTGCGAGCCCGACGACGATCCTCGAGATCCCGCTGGGCAACATCCAGCGCAGCGGCAGCCCCGACGGGAGCTGGGCGGCGTACGTGGTCGGCGGCGGCAACATCGAGACGCTCTACCTGCACAGCTACGCCGTCGATCCAACGGCACCAGCGGTCGAGGTCGAAGGTCTGCCAGTGGATTCTCTGACCCTGGCCTTCGCCCCCGATGGCTCCGGCCTCGCCGTGCTCACCGGCGCAAGTTCGGACTCCGGTCCACGCCAGCTCTTCCACATCCCGCTGAGCGAATCCGATCACGGGAGCCCGACGCTCGTGCACGAAGGCGTCGAGAAGCTCGAGGGACTGAGCATGTCGCACGACGGGCGACTGCTCTTCTTCGTCGATGGCGAGCCGGGTGGGCCTCAGCAGCTGTTCGCCAGCGAGGTCGGCAGCGGCGCTCCCTCGGCGCCGGTGCAGCTCACCGAGCTTCCCGTAGGAGAGCTGAACGCGTGGGTGCCCCAATTCGTGGCCGAGGACTTGGCGTACTTCGAGGTGGAAGCCGGCTTCAACCAGGGCGGCCAGCTGATGCGCCTCGCGTTGGCGGACTGGCCGGCGTTCGAGCTCGAGCCGGTCTTCGACTTCAACGAGGCGCCAAGGCAGTGGTCACAGTTCTCGCAAGATGGCGCTCGGGTGCTGCACACCCACGGCGAGACCTCGAGCCCCAACGATCCGGCGACCGCCGAGATCATCATCACCGATGGTGGCGTCATCCAGGATCCGCTCATCTTCTTCGACGTGCCGACCAAGACCGCCAGCATCTCCCCAAGCGGTCGCTACGTCGGCCTCGACCGCTTCGACGCCGTGCCCGAGCAATTCGAGGTGCTGATCGTGGATCTCGACGGCCCAACCCCGGAGAGCCCGGTCCCGCTCGGGACCACGCGCGCGAACCACGAGCTCAGCGATCGCTGGATCGCGTGGCCGGGGCTGGACGGGCGGGTGATGGCCGCGAGCTTGGAGAATGGCGTGGGCGAGCCGATTGCGCTGACCGAGGCCGGCGCGAGCTACCTGCCCTTGCAGATGATCGGTGATCAGCGACTGGTCTACGTCGCTCAGGATCTCAGCTACTGGCTCGTCGATCTCAGCGGCGCCGTCCCGGGAGCGCCGCTGCGAATCACTCACTCGGTCAATCCAGGCGTGTCCGTCAGCTGGCCGTGGTTGGTGCACTCGGTGCTCGACGATCGCTTCTTCTACAAGCTGCAGAACAATGACGACTCGCAGTTTCAGCTCTGGGTGAACGATCCGACCCTCGATGACGCTCGGGAAGGGCTCGTCGAGTGGCCCAACAACATCGGCGCGCTGCTGTATGCGCCCGCGTACGGCAAGCTCGTCAGCGCCGCGATGTACTGACAACTCAGGGGTGCAGGACCACGCCGCCGACGAAGCGACTCTCCCACTTCGCGCGCATGGCCTCGCGGACATCCTCGAGCGCGTAGGACACGGCGACGCGCGGCCGAATCTGCCCGGCGCGCGCCCACTCGAGCAACTTGGCGAGTCGGGTGACCCGAATTGAAGGATCGCGGTGCGTCGAGATCACCGCCGGACAGCCGAGCACGTCGAGGCCCTTCATCATGATCAGGTTG
>DATLLB010000765.1:0-5720 GCA_035538075.1 Enhygromyxa sp. | reverse complement strand
AACCACAATCGCTCGTTGACCGAGGACGAGCGCGAGCTGTTGCTGACGTGGTTGGCCGAGGGTGCGCCCGAGGGTGACCCCGCCGACGAGCCGCCGGCTCCGGGCGACGATCCTGCCTCCGACTTCGAGCCCGACGTCACGCTCACCATGGTCGAGCCCTACACGCCGACGCAGGGGCCCGACGACTATCGCTGCTTCGTGATCCCATGGGATGGCCCCGAGCCGTGGGTCACCGGCTTTCGTGTGCTCCCGGATCAGCGCAGCATCGTTCATCACGTGATCGCCTTCGCCGTCGATCCGGAGCTGGCCAGCACCGTCGAGGCGATGGACGCCGCCGAGGATGGCCCCGGCTACACCTGCTTCGGCGACGCGGGCGTGCAGGAGGCTCGCTGGCTCGGCAGCTGGGCGCCCGGCGGTCGTGCGGCCGTGTTCCCCGAGGGCACCGGTGCCCGGCTCGAGCCCGGCTCGCGCGTGGTCATTCAGGTTCACTACAACACCTCGTCGAGCGGTCCGGTCGCCGATCAGAGCGGGATCGAGCTGAGCCTCGCCGACACGGTCGAGCGGCCGTTGATCACCACGCCCGCGACCAACGTGGCGTGGGTCGTCGGTGCGATCCCCATGTCGATCCCCGCGGGCGATCCGGACGTCACCCACTCGACGCTCATCGATCTGCGCTCGGGCTATTGGGGCGCGCAGACGGCCGAGGCCGGCGCCGCGGCGGACGAGGATCTGGTGCTGCACGTCTCGGGTCTGCACATGCATCAGCTCGGCGTGAGCGCACGGCTGTCGATCATTCGCAACGCCGACGCGGCCGAAGAGTGCGTGCTGGAGATCCCCGAGTGGGATTTCGGGTGGCAGGGCGGCTACCAGCTGGTCGACCCCATTCGCATTCACCCGGGCGACAAGGTGAAGCTGCAGTGCTGGTGGGACAACAGCGCGGAGAATCAGCCGATCATCGGCGGCGAGAAGGTCGAGCCGATCGACGTCGCGTGGGGCGAGGGCACGCGCGACGAGATGTGCCTGGCGGTGCTCTCGCTGACCCGGCCGTGATTGTTCTGGCGGCTGGCTCGCCAGCCTGACGCCATCGAGCGGGCGACGTCGCGTTCGGCATGTCGCCCGCTCGACGCGGGACAATGGCGGATCTCCGGGGTAAATCCCGGTCAATGACATTGCTTCGTGGGTACATCGTCGTTGCGCCATTTCTGGTGTTGGTCTCGAGTTGCACACAATCCCCGGACGGGCATGAATCCACGCCCGCGCACGACGAGGACTCCGAGCCGACCTTCACCTATTGGCGCGACGCCAAGGTGGTGCTCGACCGCAAATGTGCAGGCTGCCACGTCGAGGGAGACGTGGCCCCATTTGCGCTGACGACCTACGCCGAAGTCACCGCGGTCGCGCCGATTCTGGCCTTCTCCATCGAAGCGGGCACCATGCCGCCGTGGCCGCCCGGCGATGGCTGTCGCGACTATGCGCACGATCGTTCGCTCGACGACGATGAGCGGGCGCTGTTGCTGACGTGGCTGGCCGAGGGCGCGCCCGAGGGCGATCCCGCCGACGAGCCGACCCGCGGCGAACATGGCTCGGACCTCGGCTTCGAGGCCGACGTCACCTTGACCATGCTGGAGCCCTACAGCCCGAGCAAGGCGCCCGATGACTATCGCTGCTTCGTGATCCCCTGGGACGGCCCCGAGCCATGGGTCACCGGTTTTCGCGTGGTCCCGGATCAGCGCCGCATCGTGCATCACGTGATCGCCTTCGCGACCGAGCCGGGCGACGCCGCCACGGTCGAGGCCATGGACGCCGCCGACGAGGGTCCCGGCTATACCTGCTTTGGCGACTCGGGGATCCTCAACTCCCGCTGGATCGGCAGCTGGGCCCCTGGCGGTCGCGGCACGACATTCCCCGCGGACACGGGCGTGCGGCTCGAGCCCGGCTCGCGCGTGGTCCTGCAGGTTCACTACAATACCGCCGCGACCGGGCCGATCGCCGACCAGAGCGCGATCGAGCTGAGCCTCGCCGATTCGGTCGAGCGTCCGCTCGTCAATCAACCAGTGCTCGATTTGGGCTGGGTGCTTGGCTACGACCCGATGACGATCCCCGCCGGCGACTCGAATGTGACGCATTCGGCGGAGATCGATCTGCGCTCGCCGCTGTGGGCCCTCCAGATCGCCGAGACCGGCGTCGGCTGGGGCGAAGACCTGCTCTTGCACGTCGCGGGCTTGCACATGCATCAGCTCGGCGTGCGCGCCAAGCTGACCGTCATGCGTGCCGGCGGCGAGCCAGAGTGCGTGCTCGAGATTCCGGAGTGGGACTTTTCCTGGCAAGAGGGCTATGCGCTGAACGAGCCGATTCGCATCCATCCCGGCGACACGATCGGACTGCAGTGTTGGTGGGACAACAGCGCGGCGAATCAGCCGATCATCGACGGCGAGCAGGTCGAGCCGATCGACGTGGCTTGGGGTGAGGGGACCCGCGACGAGATGTGCCTGGGGATCCTCGCGCTCAGTCGTCCTTGAGCGATCAAGTCCCGATCCGCAGCACGCGGACGACCGGCCCCTCCGGCGACTGATCGTCCCGCAGATCGACCTCCGCCTCGATGAACCAGAACCCATCCTCCTCGGGATCGACCAGCGTCTGCCGCACGGCCCACAAATGCTGGGCCTGCTGCTCGATGGTGGTCTTGTCGGTCTGCCGCGCGCGGGGATCGAACACCAGCACCGGGTACTCCGCGTAATACCCCGCGAGCGCCAGCTCGAGCCGCTCCTCGCTCCAGTCCTCGCCGCCCGCGTCGGGCCGCTCGCGGATGCTGGCGAGCGCCTCCTCCCAGTCTTTGCGCGCGAGCGCATGGACGAGCTGATGCAGCTCGGCGCGGATCCGGGCGTAGAACTCTTTGCGATCGAGCGAGATGTCGAGCTCCTCGGGCCGCATCTTCTCGAGTCGCTGCGCGAGCCGTTCGTCGACCTCGTGCGCGCCGCTGAGCATGCGCTCCCACTCCTGCACCAGGCTCGAGTCGACGCGCTCGATGGTCGCGCGCAGCCAGGCGATCACGTCGACGACGGCCTCGGTCTTGTGGGCGGCCGGGACGGTCTGCTCGAGGGTCTTGTAGGTCTGATGGAGGTGCCGCAGCAGCAGGCCCTCGCTGCGCGAGAGCGCGTAGGTCTTCACATAATCATTGAAGGTCGCCCATTGCTCGTACATGTCGCGGGCGATCGACTTGGGCCGAATGTTCTCGGTGCCGACCCAGGGGTGGTTGGCGGCGAACTGATTGAATGTGTCGTAGATGAAGTCGGCGTCGGGCTTGGGGTAGGTGATCTTCTCGAGCTCGGCCATGCGCGCGTCGTACTCGAGCCCCTCGGCCTTCATCTCGTTGACGCGGTCGGTCTTGAGCTTGGCCTCCTGGCGCGAGAGGATCACGGTCGGATTCTCGAGGATCGCCTCGGCCAGGCTGATCACGTGGAGGTGGTGCTCGGGATCCTCGCGGTCGAGCAACTCGAGCGCCTCGACCAGGTACAGGCCCAGGGTCTGCAGCAACGAGAAGTCGCGCTGGAGATCCTCGGCCACGTGCACGCTGCGGCCACGCTTGCCGTTGCTGCGCGGGCGCAGCTCGACGATCCCGGCGCCCCGCAAGGCGCGAAACAGCTGGGCCGACTCGCGCACGAGCCGATGGACGACGACCGAGCGCTCGCCGGAGTCTCGGATCAGGCGCAGCAGATCGCAGTAGCCACCGTCAGGGCGAATATCCCCCCAGCCCTGCGCTTCGGGGCGCTGCAGGAGATTGAGCATCATGCCGTGATCGACACGAAACGCGGCCTGCAGGGTCTCGGGCTCGCCGCCGACGAGCTTCTCGAAGGTCTCCTGATCCCAGTGCACATAGCCGCGCTCGGGCGGCTTCTTGCGCACGAACTTCTTGGGCTTCTTGCCGCCCCCGGCCGCGCGGGCCTTGGCCTCGAGCCGCATGTTCTCGATCACATGCTCGGGGGCCTGGGCAATGACCCAACCGCGATCGTCGAAGCCCTTGCGACCGGCCCGACCGGCGATCTGCTTGAAGTCGCGGACCGAGAGAATCTTCGTGCTCTCCCCGTCATACTTGCATAGTTTCGTAAACAGGACCGTACGAATCGGAATGTTGACCCCAACGCCCAAAGTGTCGGTCCCACAGATCACCTGCAGCAGCCCGTCTTGCGCGAGCTTCTCGACCAACAGCCGATATTTCGGCAGCAACCCCGCGTGATGCAGCCCGACGCCCGCCTTGATGAAGCGCTGGATGTCCTTGCCGTAGACCGTGTCGAAGCGAAAGCCGTGCAGCGCTTGATTGATGGCCTCGCGTTGCTCGCGTTCGATCAGCTTCATGCTGGTCAGCGCCTGCGCGAGCTCGGCGGCCTCGCGTTGGGTGAAGTTGACCACGTAGGCAGGCGCGCGGCCGTTCTCGACGATCTTCTCGATGGTCTCGTGGACGGGCGTCTCGGCGTACGAGAACTCGAGCGGGACCGGACGATCGCCCGAGCGGACCAGCGCGACCTCGCGACGGGTGCGCTCGCGCAGCTCGGTCTGCAGGCGGCTGGTGTCGCCGAGCGTGGCCGACATCAGCATGAACGTGGTCTGCGGCAGGGTCAGCAGCGGGATCTGCCAGGCGATGCCGCGCTCGCGATCGGCGAAGAAGTGGAACTCGTCGAGCACGGCGTAGTCGACCTTGGCGATCGAGCCCTCGCGCAGCGCGACGTTGCTGAGCACCTCGGCGGTGCAGCAGATGATCGGCGCGTCGTGGTTGAGGGCCGCGTCGCCAGTCAGCATGCCGACTCGCTCGGCGCCCAGCACTCGGCAGAGATCGAAGAATTTCTCGGAGACCAGCGCCTTGATCGGCGAGGTGTAGTAGGCCCGCTCGCCGCGGCACAGCGCCCGAAAGTGCATGGCCAGGGCGACCAGCGACTTGCCCGAGCCGGTCGGGGTGTTGAGCACCACGTGGCGGCCGGCCATGATCTCGAGCACGGCCTCCTCCTGGTGCGGATAAAGCTCGAGGCCTTGCTCGAGCGTCCAGTCGAGGAAGTGCTCGAGGATGCGATCGTCGTCGAAGCGCCCCGCAGCGCCCTCACCCGGCAGCGGCACCCCGTCGATCAGCATCCGACTCGGGTGGGCTCCGGCTTGCTCGGACATGAGCGGCGATCATCCCGGATCGCGCCAGGTGGAGCAAGCGAGCGCGAGATGGCTCGGCTCAGTTCCTCCGCTTTGCAAAGGATTTACGAAACTCGCGCCTCCGGCTCACGATCTCGTGCGAGAACTGGCGCTACGGTCTTGCCCGATGCCACGCACATTCGCGCTGTTGTTCGCCGCCACGATGATGTTCACCGCCACTGCTTGCGATTCGACCGATGAGCCGGTCGAGGAGCGCGCCGTAGAGACCCCCGAGGCTGAACCGGGTGAGGTCGGAGCGAAGCGCGACCACCACGGCAAGCATGGCAAGCACAACCCCACCGAGAAGCTGTGCGCCGAGCTCGAGTGCAGTGACGCTCAGGCTGCGCAGATCGACGAGCTGTTCGCCAAGCGGCACGAAGGCCGGGATCAGGACGCCCACGAGGCTCGCAAGGCCGCCCGCGCCGAGATGCACAAGGCGATCGCCGACGCGTTCCGAGCCGACGAGTTCGACGTCGCCATGCTCGCTCGCGTGGCTCCGGAGCCCGAGCATCTTCGCTTCACGATCGCCGTCATGCTCGGGCTCCGGA
>DATLLB010000764.1:0-3412 GCA_035538075.1 Enhygromyxa sp. | reverse complement strand
GATCTACGAGACCGCCGGCGACACCGAGCACCACGATCACCTGATCTGCATCGAGTGTGATCACGTGCTCGAGTTCACCAACGACGAGATCGAGCGCCTGCAGGATCAGGTCGCGCGCAGCTTCGGCTTCAACCTCGTGCGTCACAAGCTCGAGCTCTACGGGCTGTGCCCCAAGGCGCGCGGCATCAAGGGCGGCTCGTGCCCCCGCGAAGAAGAAGAAGGATTGGAATAGGATTGGAATGTGCTTTTCGGCGATGCGCCGAAACACACTCCCAAAAATCGCTTCGCGATTTTCGGGAGCACGCTTCGACAGCCTATCACCGCCGTACATGGGCTAAAGTTACGACGACGCCCAACGGATCGACGGTCTCCCACTGCTCGAGATCGAAGTAGCCGCGCGCGAGCCACTGCAGCGTGCGCGACTGACTGGCGATCGCTCGCGCCTGGGGTCGCGGCGCGAGCCCGATCAAGCTGCGAAGCACCCGGCGACGCGGCACCGCGAGCTCGATGATCCGCGTGCCGTGGGGCAGCGCGGCCAGGCACGCGTCCGGCAGCGATGGGCGCTCGAGCGAGACGCCGAACACCAGGGTGTCGAGCTGCACTCGGGCGAGGTCATCGTCGTCATCGAGCCGCGGCCACGTGCGCAGCAGCGGACGAACGCGACGCGGCGCGTCGCGAGGATCCCACGCCATCACCCGCTGGCCGTCGAGCAGCACGTCGAGCCACTCGCGGAGCGGCGGGCAGGGCAGGTGAACCTCCACGCGCCGAGTTTATAATCCCAGCGTGAGCTTCAGGATCGGCGAGACCCCCGACCGAGACGACCTCGCGCAATTTCCCAAGGTCGCGCGCCAGCATGAGCTCGCCGCCCGGGGGCTTCGCGTGCCGCCAGGAGTGGTGCTGGACCTCGCGCGCGCGCGCGAGGTCTTGCGTGTGAACGGCGGCCGCGACGACCGAGCACTCGAGTGGGTCCGCGAGCAGCTCGAGGCCGGGCACTCGTTGATCGCTCGCAGCGCGGGCAGCCGCGAGGATCGCGAGCACACCAGCGGAGCCGGGCTCGGGATGTCGGTGCCGGGCATCCACGATCTGCGCGAGCTCGAGGGTGCGCTCGCGTTGATCGAGGCGCACGGCCGCACGCTCGCGGGCGTCGGCAAGCTCGCCGCCGAGCGGACCTTGATGTTGGTCCAGCGCGAGGTCCCGCGCCGGGCCTTGCTGGTGGTCGTGCGCGGCGGAGCGCCCGGCGATCGCTTCTACATGGAGATGCATGGCCCGAGCGCCGGGCCCGAGCCGCTCGCCGAGGGACGCTCGCCCGACTGGGCCGGGCCACTGCACGACTGGGATGATCCGAGCCGCAAGGCGGTCGAGGACCTCGCGCTGCAGGTCGCGATCAGCGAGGCCGGACCGCACGGGGTCGATCTCGAGATCGTGGTCGATCCGGCCAACGTGCCGTGGCTCGTGCAGGCGCGGCCGCTCACCGCTCCGCTCCATCCCCGCTGGCCGGCGTTCGCCGACGCGGTCGCGCGCGAGGGCAAGCAAAACCAGCTGCGCGGCTCGTTGATCCTCGACGGCGAGCACAACCCCGCGCCGCTCTCGGTCGCGCACGCGTGGGTGATGCGACGGCTATCGATGCTGCGACCCGGCAAGTCCGGCGATCCGGTGGTGCTCGCTGGTTGGCTGTATGTCCGCGCGCTGCCACGCCAGCTCGATCGCGGCGCGGTCGAGGTGATGCCGGTCCACGACGCGCTCGCGTGGCTGCGCGACGAAGCGCTGCCGCACGCGCGCGCCGACTTGAGTCGCTTCGTCGAGCTGCTGGGCGCGCAGCCGGCCATACGCACCGCCCTCGAGCGCGCCGAGCATCTGTTCGTGCGGATGATCGACGACTACGTCGACCGCCTGGTGCCCGCCCGCGCTCGCGCGCTCGCACGCTCGCAGCCGGGAGCGGCCGTGCCGACGAGCGAGCCGCTGACGCTGCGCGGTCGCAGCGACTTCCTCGACGTGCTGCCGGCCGTGTGGGACATCGCGAGCCCGAGCCTCGCCGAGCTGCTCGACGAACGGCGCGCGAGCCCATCGACGAGCGAGCTACCCGGCAACGAGCACGAGGCCGCGCGGCTGCTCGGCGAGTGGGACGATCACCTGTTCGCGCTCGGGCTCGCGCCGCTGCGTCGGCTGTGGCTGTATGCGGCCGAGCGGCTCGGCATCGATCCCGAGCGCGTGTTCCTGCTCGGCGGCGACGAGCTGGTGAAGCTCGACGAAGATCGCGACGGGCTGCTCGAGCTCGCGCCGCTGCTGGCCGCGCGCGCGCAGACCTGGGCCCTGCAGCACACGCTCGAGCCGCCCAGCCGCATCGTCGACGGTCACCCACTGCCGCACCCGATCGGCGGACGCCTGCGCGGGCTGGCGATCGGCGAGAGCTTCGAGGGGCCGATCGCCCAGCGCCGAGATCTTCGTGATCTGCTCGCCGATCCACCGGCGGCCGGAGCCGTGCTCTGCATCCCCTCGTTGACTGCTCAAGCTGCGGTCGCGCTCGTGCAGCTCGGCATCAAGGCGGTCTGCACCGAATACGGCGGCGCGCTGGCCCATGGCGCCCTGATGGCACGCGAGCTGGGGCTGTCGGCGTTGATTGGCTGCAAGGGCTGCACGCGGCTGCCCGAGGGCACGCAGGTGCGAGTCGATGTTCGAGCGCGTCGACTCATGACCGGCTAGGCATGGTCATTTTGCCCCCGCGCTCGGGGCACGGCTCCACACTCACTCGACTCGTGATCGCGAGTGGCAATGCGATCACAAACCGCTGAAGCTTTGCGATATAGTGCCTGGTGATGTCGAATTCAGGTGACGAGCCCGTCGTGGCCGAGGCGCCGACGGGAGTCGAGCGGGACCTCGAAGACGTCACGATCCTGCTGGTCGAGGACGATCCCCGCGCGGCCAAGTGGGTTCGCATCGCGATGGAAGAACGCGGCGCCAAGATCCTCTGGGCCACGCGCATGGATCAGGCGCGCTTGTTGGTCGAGCGTCACCAGCCCGAGCTCGCGCTGCTCGACGTGTCCCTGCCTGATGGCAATGGGCTGGATCTCATCGTCGAGCTGCGCATGCAGGAGCTGCCCTGCGCGTGCGTGGTGCTGACCGGCAACCCCGAGTCCAACGTCGCCCGCATCGCCGCAGGCCTGGGCGTGACCGAGTTTCTGGCCAAGCCCGTCGATCTCGAGCGCTTGCAGGCGGCGGTTACTCAGGCGCGCGAGCGGACCAATCAGCTGCGACGGATCCTCGCCGAGCACAAGGGCCACGCCGTGCAGAGCGAGATCGAGGAGGGCGTCGCCAGTCGGCTCGCGCTGGCCCGCGAGCAATCGCCCGGCAAGGCCGTCGACTCCAACGAACGCCTGGCGTTGCTCGCCGCCGAGTTCGGGCTCAGCAATCGTCA
>DATLLB010000763.1:0-10020 GCA_035538075.1 Enhygromyxa sp. | reverse complement strand
ATCGCGAATGGCCCAGGGATCGAGTCGCTCGCGTTGAGCCCCGAGCTCTACGCCGATGGTGTGGATCCCTCGGGCTCCGAGGCCTGTGCGATCGTCAACCCCGAGCGTGGCTTTCACCGCTTCGTCGATCTGCGCTCGCTCGATGCGGACACGCTCCAATCGGTCGCCGAGGATGGCTCCTCGGTCCTGTACGGGCGCGTGCTGTTGGCCGAGTACCGCGACGCGCCGCTCGACTCGGCGGTGCTCGACGAGATCGCGGCCGGCTTCGTTCTGGTGCGCATGCACGGGATGAAGGTGGTCCCGCGCTTTCACTACTCGGACGACATCGATGAGCCGGACGCCTCGCTCGAGCGCATCCTCGAGCACATCGAGCAGCTGACCCCGCTGCTGCAGCAGCACGCCGACGTGATCCTGACCTTGCAGGCGGGGTTCATCGGAGCCTGGGGCGAGTGGCACGCCTCGCAGAACGGACTCGATGCGCCCGGACCTCGCAAGCAGATCCTCGACGCGCTGCTGGCTGCGCTGCCTGCAAATCGCACGGTGTCGGTGCGGCGGCCTTCGTTCAAGCAGGACGCCTACGGCGGGCCACTCGACTCGGCCACTGCCCACGACGGCAGCGCGTTGTCTCGCGTCGGACACGTCAACGACTGCTTCTTGGCCTCCGACAGCGACTTCGGCACCTACCAAGTCGACGGTGAGAAGGACTATGCGATCGGCGACTCGGCGCATGTGCCGGTCGGCGGCGAGACCTGTGCCGTGAATCCGCCGCGCTCGGAGTGCCCTTCGGCGCTCGAGGAGCTGGCGCTGCATCACTGGACGTACCTCAACGCGGACTATCACCCCGACGTGCTGATGTCGTGGGAGCAGGACGGGTGCTACGCGGAGATTGCCTGCCGGCTGGGCTATCGGCTGGCGCTCACCGATCTGCGCTGGGCAACCAGCGGCTCGCCGGGCGGCGTGCTGCCGATCGAGCTCGAGCTGTTCAACGACGGCTTCGCAGCGCCGACGAACGCTCGCCCGCTGAACCTGGTGCTCGATGGGCCCGCGCAGATCGAGGTCGAGACCGATCTCGACATCCGCAAGCTGCTGCCCGGAGAGTCGCAGGCGATCTGCATCGACGCGGAGCTGCCGGCCGAGCTACCGGCGGGGACCTATCGCATTGGACTGCGCCTGGCTGATCCGGCGCTCGCCGAGGATCCGCGCCAAGCAATTCGGTTGGTCAACGGTGAATGGGCCGAAGGCATCAACTGGTTCGACGCGACATTCGAGGTCAACTGACTCCGTCTCGCACCTCGAGCGCCGCCCGAGCGGCGTCGCGGACATCGTCGCTCTCGAACGCATCGCCCTCGAGCCCGCCGAGGCGCTCGGCGGCGAGAGCCGGATCGACGTTCTCGCAGGCGAGCTCGCGGCCCCACTGCTCGCAGTCCCACAGGCTCTCGACCAGCAGCGCTTGCACGTCGGCGCGCTCGCGGTGCTCGAGCAGGGCGATGCACACCCGATCGCGCGCATACGAGTAGTTGGTCTCGCGGTAGATCGCAGCGAGCAGCGGGATCGAGCGAGGATCGGCCACATGTCCGAGCGCGTCGACGATCGAGCAGAGCCGATAATTGCGGCGCTCGGTCAACGCTTCGGCCCCCGCGGTCTCCAGCATCGCCCGATCCTCGGGCTCGGCGTGGCCGATCAGGATGTCCTCCGCGGCGTTGCTCAGCGGCCACTCGGCGTGAAACCACGCCCGCGCCAGCTCGAGCGTGCGGTGGCCGGGCAGCGCCTCGATGTAGACCATCCACGGCCGTTGCTCACGAAGCCGCTCGCGTGCCTGCTCGCGCGGCAGTGCAGCCTGCGAGAGCAGGAACGCCTTGGCCTCGGGCAGCAGCTCGGCGTGATCGCGCTCGCCGAGTCGGCGTGCGGCGAGCACCCTATCCAGCCCGTCCGGCCCTCGCAGCAGCGCGATCAATTGATCGTCGTCGAGCCCAGGGGCGAGCTCCATGTTGGGCGGGGTCCCGGGCGTCGGCTCGCACGGTGCGGTGCGGCCAACCAGCGAGAACACGCGCTCGACCAGCGCCTGGCCGCCGATGCTTCGTAGATCATCAGCGCCGATCGATCCCGCCCGCAGCCGAGCAATCACTGCCGCGAGTGCGCCAAGGTGACCGCGCCACGCCAGCTGCACCAGCACGTCCTGAGCCAGCCACACGTCATCGCGCTCGCGCTGCGCGAGCAGGTCGAGGATCGGCTGCACGGGCGTGGGCCCGAGCGCGACCAGCAAGCTCGCGTAGTAGTGGGCGCGCGACTCGATCTGCCGATCCCAGCGCGGATCCTCGAGCACGCAGCGCAAGACCGCGTCCGTGGCCGCGCGACCGCGTTCGAGCGCGGCGAGGTACCCCGCACCTCGTCCGCGCTCGAGCAGGCCGTCGAGATCCGTCATCTCAGCGCGCGAACATCTCGTCGACCGAAACGATCGTGACGTTCGCCGCCGGGACGCCCAGCGGGTGGGCGCCGATCAGCTTGTCCTCGGCCAGCACGGCGTCGGACTTCGGCGAGGGGTACTCGATGGTCGCCGGCTGATCGGCGACGATCGCATCGCGCAGCCGCTCGGCCTCGCCAGTGACGATCACGATCTTCAGGTCCTCGGGATCGAGGTGGCGGCGGATCGCGTCGTTGACCTGCTGGAGCGTGAGCGAGTCGAGCTCGCTGACAAAGCGCTCGAGGTGCGGCTTGTCGAGGTTGTAGAACTGATCGTCGATCGCGTAGCCGAGCCGCTCCTGCGTGGTCACGGCGAAGTGCAGCACGTACTTCTTCAAGAACTCGCGGGTCAGCTCGAACTCCTCCGCGCTCATGCCGTTTTGGACGAGGTCGACCAGCTCGCGGTGGGCGGCTCGCAGCGCGAAGTGGGCGTGGTCGTTGGGCAGCGTGCGGATCCAGATCTGAAACAGCTGCGAGCGACGACCGACGTTGGTCGGCGGCATCTGCCGGAAGCCGGCCTGCGGAAACGCCTCGATGTAGCTGTAGTCGCCGTAGTTCAAGCCCCGCACGTCGCGGATGACCTGAAACAGGTGACTCGAGGAATTGCGGTGCTCACCGAGCCACGAGTTGACCAGCCACAGCGCGTAGAAGTCGGGCGAGCCCCGCAGCACCTCGATCGGGTGACCGAACGAGATCGACGCGTCGGCGCCGGGCTTGTCGATCAGCAAGAGGTGCTTGCCCTCGATCGGCTCGGGCGTGGGCGCGGCGATCGGGGCCGGACCGGTCGGGCTCGACTGCAGCGCCTTGCCGCTGGTCTCGAACGCACCCAATTGCTCGGGCGTGTAGCGGCCGCCGATAGCGAGCACCATGCGATTCTGCGCATAGTGGGCTTTATAGAAGGTCTGCACGTCCTCGACGGTGATCGACTTCAACCCCGCGACGGTCCCGACCGAGGGATGCGCGTAGCGAGTGCCGCGGTAGACGAACCACTCGAGCCCAGCCTTGCCGAGCTCCTCGTCGGACGCGTAGCGCAGCGTGGTCTCGAGGTAGTTGAGCCCCTCGCTGCGCAGCCGCTCGAAGTCCTTGGGATCGAACGCGGGCGCGGTCCATTGCTCGGTGAGCAGGGCCGCGTACGCGTCGGCGGTCTCATGGTGGCTGCGGCCGCCGATCGTGGTCATCTCGCGATCGACCCGCACGCTCCAATCGGCCGCCATCGGGAACAGCCGCTCGACGACCTCCGGCCACGAGTGCGACTTGGTGCCGCCGCGAGCGATCAGCTCCGCGGTCAGCCACGCGAGCCCTTCCTTGCCGACCGGGTCGTCCTGGCTGCCGACTTGAAACCACGCGGCATAGCTGACGCTGGGATCGGCGGGGACCGGCAGCTCGATCGGTTCCGGGATGTTCGGGAACGTGTGATTCTCGAGCACGACGTGCTGATCGCCCGTGACGGTGGTGCCGTCGGGCTTGCACGCGATCAGCAGGAGACCGGCGGCGCTCAGGGTGACGATTCGGCGGTGCATCAGTTGCCCTCCTTCTTGCTCGCGGTCGGCTCGGGTTTGGGCTTGGCCTCGCGCAGCACGACGATGGTTCGGCGTTGATCGACCAACCACCGCCGCGCGGCCTCGCGGACGTCCTCGGGCGTGACCGCGGCGAGGTTGCGGTAGAGCGTCTCGACTTCGCCGAGATCGTCAGCCACACCGACGAACGCGGCCACCTCTTCGGCGACGGCGTTGGCGGTGTCGAGGCCGAGCAGGTAGCGGTAGCGCATGTGCGACTTCACGGCCTCGACCGCGGCCGCCTCGGGCGGGACCTCGCGGTACTGCGCGACGGTCTCGCTGATCCGGGTGATCACATGCTCGACGTCGGCCTCGCTCTTGATGGTCGCGACGACGCTCCACAGCTCGGGGTCGCGCTCGGTCGCGCCGCCGGCCTGCAGCTCCTCGACCTTCTGCTGATCGAGGCGCAGCTCCTGGTAGATGTCGCTGGTCTCACCGAACGCGAGCTCGGCGAGCACCAGCGAGGCGACCCACACGCGGTCGTCCGGATCAAAGGCGCCGCCCTTGTAGGCGATCCACACGCGCGGCAGCGTCTTGCCCTCGTACTCGACCTCGACCCGACGCTCGCGCTTCTGCTCGGGCTCGGGCTTGACCTTGGGCGCGACGTAGCCGGGCTTCCACGCGGCGTAGTGCTGCTCGATCAGCGCGAACGTGGCCTCCGGCTCGACGTCGCCGGTCACGACGATGATGCAGTTGTCGGGGCGATAGAATCGCGAGAAGAACTTGCGCGAGTACTCGAACTTCTGCGGCATCGCCTTGATGTCTTCGACGAAGCCCATGGCCGTATGCGCGTAGGTGTGCTTGGTGAAGGCCTCGCGGCGCACGGCCTCGTAGAGCACGAAGAACGGGCTCGAGCGGTTCTTGCGATACTCGCCGTAGACGGCCCCGGCCTCGGTCTTGAACGCCTCTTCGCCGTACGAGAGGTTCATGAAGCGATCGGACTCGATCTCGACCACGGTCGGCAGATCGTCCTTGGCGACGTCGAATTGGTAGACGGTGATGTCGGTCGACGTATAGGCATTCGAGTCCGCGCCCATGCGCGTGACGATCTCGTTGTATTTGTCGGCCGGATACTTCTCGGTGCCGCGAAACATCATGTGCTCGAAGAAGTGCGCGAACCCGGTCGAGCCCTTCTCGACCTCGTCGCGCGCGCCCGTGCGGACCACGGTGCGGTACGAGACCAGGCCCTCGCTCGGGGTCGGGATCACGATCACGCGCAGGCCGTTGGCGAGCGTCTTTTGCTGCCACGGGTAGGGGAAGATCCGCGCGTCGTCAGCCGGCGCGGCGGTGGTGGTGGGCGCGGGCTCGGCTTCGGTCGGCGGTCCGGCGAATGCGATTGCGGTGGTGCACAGCAGGGCCAGCGCAGGCGCGAGGAGTGACAACGAGAGGCGAGGCATGGGCGGCGCGATGATGCCCCAGCGCCGAGGTGCGCCGCAAACCGGGAACACTCACCGCACGCGCTGAAACTCGCGACCTGCCCACCAGAGTCGCTCATCCTCACCCTCGCCGCGGATCTCGACGATGACACCCTGACCACGACCGATGCCGGCGATCCTCGCTCGGCGGTCGTCGATCGGATCGAGCACCCAGACGACGGGCAGCGCCGGGTGCTCGAGCAAGCCGGTGTACTCGAAGCGCAGCCGCCCGCTGACCAGCCGCAGGCTCGGCTCACTGACCGTCGTGGCTTCGCCGGGGCGCTCGAGCAGCGCCCAGCGGCCGGTCCGTGCGGCCCAGGCCGGGGGGATCGGCGCCGGCGGATCGAGGCGTACGCCCGTCGCTCGACGCACACCCTTGCGCTCGATCAGGACCAAGTGACGGCCGCTCTCGTCGATGAAGCGCACGCGTGCGCCGGGCATGTCCTCGATCGTGCCGCCGTCCTCGCCGTCGAGCGCGATGCGGCTGCTGCCCATGTTGGTGCGCGACCAGACGTCGCCGTCGTCGACACCGATGATCGAGAGCCCGGTGCTGGTCGCGTACTCGCCTGCGTGGGTGCGTGCGAACGCGTCGAGCAGCGTCTGTGCGACTTCGTGGTGCTCGATCGGCGGCGGCGGGATCGGAGGCTCGAGCCCGTGCTTCTCCTGCACGGCCGCGAGCAGCGTCTCGACGGCGAGCGTCTCGACCACGCTGCCGCCGGTGATCGAGTTGCTCGCGACCGCGACCGCCAACCCGTGATCGGGCAGCACGATCAACCGCGAGTGATGATAGAACGTGCGCCCGCCGTGCCACGCCACATGCCCGAGCCAATCGAGCTGGCGGTGATCGAGGAACCACGCGTAGCCAAAGCGATGATCGAGGTCGAGGTCGAGCTCGTCGTTCTGCGGCGCGAGCATGGCCGCGACCGCGTCGGCCGAGAGCAGCGCATGATTAGCGGCGCGACCCTCGGCCAGCAGCACGCTCGCGAACGCGGCCATGTCGAGCACGCTCGCGCGCAGGCCCCCGGCCGGGTTCATGCGAAACCTCGGATCGAGGCGCAGCTGGTCGTCGCGGTACGACGCGGCGTGCTCGACGGCCGCGAGCCCACGTGGGCCGTCGGCGATCGGCAGCAGCACGGGCTCCGGCTCGGGGCCGCCCGGAAAGTACGCCGTGCGCATGCCAGCCGGGCGCAGCAGGGTCTCGGTCACGAGCTGCTCGTACGGTCGCCCGGCCGCGCGCTCGAGCGCAGCGCCGGCGATCGTCATGCCGAGGTTCGAATAGACGGTCTGCTCGCCGGGCGTGCGCGCGAGCTCGAGACCCTGAATCTCGTCGATGATCGCGGTCCACGGCGGCGGCGACTCGGACAGATCGTGGATGAACCAGTCCGACGGCACGCCGGACTGATGGGTGAGCAGCTGCTCGAGCGTGACGCGATGCTCGGCGTCGCCGGCCAGGTCGAGCTCGGGCAGCAGCTCCGCGAGCGTCATGTCGAGCTCGAGCTCACCGCGCTCGACCGCCTGCAGCACCGCCGCCGCCGTCACCGGCTTGGTCAGCGAGCCCATGTTGTAGATCGTGCGCGGGCCGGCAGGCAGGTGGAGATCGGCGTTGGCGAAGCCGAACCCGGTCGCCCAGACGATCTCGCCGTCGTCGACGAGCGCGAGCGAGACCCCGGCGACCTTGTTGGCGCGCATCAGCTCCTGCGCGAGCGCAGTGACGACCTCGCGGGTCTCGACGTAGCGCGCTCGGGCGGGCTCGGCTGCTTGCTTGGCCTCGTCGCTGGCCGCGTGGCCGCTGCGGCATGCGCTGCCGAGCCCGAGCAGGCACGTGAGCAGCACAGCGCGACGCAACGTCACCGTCAGCGATGGTAGCATCGGCCGCACGGCCATGAGCGACGAACACCCGCACTCCCGCAAACCATCCAACGCACAAGCGAGCGATAGCCGACGAACGTTTCTCAAGGTCGGCGTGGGTGCGCTCGGGGCCGGCCTCGCGACGGTCGTGGTCGCGCCGGCGCTGCGCTACACGCTGTGGCCGCTGGCCGAGGGCGTCCAGGTGAACTCGGGCGGCGAGGACTTCGTGATCGTCGGTGACCGCTCGCAGTTCGGCGCCGCGCCGGTCAAGGTCGACATTCATGCCGATCGCATCGACGCGTGGAACCGCGTGCAGAACGTCAAGATCGGTTCGGCCTGGGTGGTCGAGATCGACGGAGAGCTGCACGCCTTCTCGACCGTGTGCCCGCACCTCGGCTGCGCGGTCGACTGGAGCGCGGAGCTGGGCAAGTTCAAGTGCCCGTGCCATCGCTCCGCGTTCGCGCTCGACGGCACGCCCGAAGAAGGTCCGGCCCCGCGTTCGCTCGACACGCTGGAGATCGAGCCGCGCGAGGACGGCCTGCTCGCAATCCGCTACGAGCGCTTCAAGCAAGGCACCGAGGACAAGGTGAAGGTCTGATGGCTGGCATCATCGATTGGATCGACGAGCGCACGGGCATCCGCGCCGCGCTGAAGCACGCGCTCGACGAGCCGGTGCCCGGCGGCGCGCGGGTCCGCTACGTGTTCGGCAGCGTGCTGACCTTCCTGTTCGTGCAGCAGGTGGTGCTCGGGATCCTGCTCGCGACCTACTACTCGCCGTCGGCGACCGACGCGTGGGCCAGCGTGGCGTACATCCAAGATCGGGTGGCCGGCGGCTGGTTCTTGCGCGGGCTTCATCACCACGGCTCGTCGGCGATGGTGGTGGTGACGATGCTGCACCTCGTGCAGGTCGTGCTCGCGGGCGCCTATCGCAAGCCACGAGAGTTCAACTGGTGGACCGGCTTGCTGATGGGCGGCCTGGTGCTGGCCTTCGCGCTGACCGGCTATCTGCTGCCGTGGGATCAGAAGGGCTACTGGGCCACGCAGGTGGCGACCGGGATCATGGGCACCGTGCCGCTCGGCGAGCCGATGCAGCACGCGCTGCAGGGCGGCGACCAGTACGGCAACCTGACGATCACCCGCTTCTATGCGCTGCACGTGTTCGTGCTGCCGCTGCTGCTCGGGCTGTTGCTCGCCGTTCACCTCACGCTGTTTCGCCGCCACGGCGTCACGCCGCCGGCCTCGCTCAGCGAGGACGAGCTGAAGCGCAAGACCCAGCCGTTTTGGCCCAACCAGCTGTTCATCGACGTGGCCGCGATGGCGGTGACCGGCGGCATCCTGGTGTGGCTGACCTACCGCACGCACGGGGCCGAGTTGTTCGCTCCGGCCGACCCGGCCTCCAACTTCGTCGCGCGGCCCGAGTGGTACTTCCTGTTTCTGTTTCAGCTGCTCAAGTACTTCGAGGGGCCGCTGTCGATCATCGCGACGGTGCTGATCCCCGGCGCGGTCGCGACCTTCCTGTTCGCGCTGCCCTTCGTCGATCGGGCGAACACGCGGGCGGTCAAGAAGCGCGGGCCGGTGCTCGGCGGGGTCGGGCTGATCATGGTCGGCGTGGTCGTGCTGACGGCGCTGGCGATCGTCGAGGACGCGAGCAACGAGGAGTATCAAAAGGGCCTCGAGGTCGCGGAGAAGGAGGCCGAGCAGACCCGCGAGCTGGCCAAGCTCGGCGTGCCGCCGGAGGGCGGCACCTCGGTCTGGCAGAACGATCCGCAGTACGCCGCCATCTCCGTGTTCAAGGAGCACTGCTCGACCTGCCATCAGATCGACGGCCGCGGCGGCGAGGAGGCGCCGAAGCTGACGCAGTTCAACGATCGCGCGTGGCTGCGCGGGGCCGTGCGCGAGCCCAAGAGCGTCGCGTACTTCGGCGGGACCAAGCTCCACAAGGACATGGAGGCCTACTCGGTCGAGGACCTGCCGGACGACAAGCTCGACGCGGTGATCGAGTACCTGATCATGCTGCGCGAGCAGGGCTCGGACTCGCCCGATGCGAGCGCGTATGACTCGACGCTGGCCAAGCAGGGCGAGGCGCTGTGGGCCGACGAGCTCGACTGCTCGGGCTGCCACTCGATCGAGGCGGGAGCCGACGGCGACGGAGCGCCGGTGTTCTGGGGTCGCGGCACGCGAGCGTGGATCGCCCGGGTGATCCGGGACTCGAGCGCGGTCGACCTCTACGGCAAGGAGGCCGAGATGCCCAAGTTCGAGGGCAAGCTCAGCGACGCCGAGATCGAGGCGCTGGCCGACTACGTCTACACGCGCGGTTGGCCGGCGACCGAGTAGCGATTGCGCTTGGGCTGCGATCGGTCACGCGGGTAAATTGCCCGCGTGGTCGGCTCGACGCTCGCGCTGATGCTCGCGCTCGGTCCGTTCGGATCGGACGTCGGTGCACCCGAGGACGGCCAGCGCTTCGCTCCGCCGCCGCTCGAGCCCGGCTGGGATCTGCACGAGAGCTGGGACGACATCTGGCGGCGCTTTCAGGATCGCAACGGGCGGCCGGATCCTCATGGGCCGCTGCTGCAGCCGGCGCCCGAGCTGCAGCGCGCCGAGTATGAGCTGCCGCTTGCGGTCGCCGAGCATCCGCTGTGGTTCGAGCGCGACTGGAATCGCCGCACCCGGGGCGCGCGGATCTTCATCCACTCCGACGACGAGTTCTCGTTCTTCAACGAGGTTCGGGCCAAGGAGAGGAT
>DATLLB010000762.1:0-7295 GCA_035538075.1 Enhygromyxa sp. | reverse complement strand
ACATCGCCACGTAGGCGCTCTCCAGGCCCGCTGGTGTGGCCTGTTGAGCGCCGGTCGTGGCGATGCCCGCTTCCGATTGCGTCACTCCGCCGACGTAGACGCGCTCCTGCGAGTCGACGGCGAGCGCGGTCACCCGCTCGTTGCCCTCGCCGCCCTGGTAGAACGCCCACTCGAGCACGCCGTCGCGGCCGAGCTTGCCGACGATCACGTCGGGGTGTGCGGTGATCGTCGCGGACGCCTCACCGATCGTCGCGAGATCATCCGAAGAGGTGGTCGCGCTGAAGTACAGATTGCCCGCGTCGTCGATTGCGGCGCGAGCTTGGCTCTCGAACGAGTCACCGCCGAAATACGTGCCCCACTGCCGCTGGCCATTGGCGGTGAACCTGGCGATGTATAGATCGCTCTGGCCCCCGCCATAGCGCTCCTGCTGGGCGTCGTCGGTCACGAGATCGTCGAATTCGTCCGTGGCACCGACCGCATAGATTGCCCCAGTCTTGTCGACCTCCAGATCGTGCACGCCCGCGTGCCCCTCACCAAAATAGCTGCCCCACTCGCGCTGGCCCACGGCGTTGAAGCGGGCCAGATAACTATTGTTGGGTCCGACCGGATCGGGCTGCAGCGCATCTTCGGTCGCGAAGTCGCCGCCTGCCGTCGCCCAGCCAGCCAGCACTACGCCGCTCCCCGAAGGATCGGCCGCGAGGCTCGAGCACGGGCCGTCGTAATGGGTCGCCCACTTCAAGTCACCGCCCAGGCCAAACTTGGCGAGGAATCCATTGCCCTGGCGGGTCTGATGCGCGCCCGCGGTCGCGATTCCGGTCGCCGAGTCCGTCTGCCCACAGATGTAGAGATCGCCGTCCGCGTCGGCGCTCGCGTCGTAGATGTAATCGTTGAGCGGCCCGCCAAAATACGTGCCCCAGCGCAGCGCTCCGCTCGCGTCGAATTGCGCGACGAAGCCATCGTTCCCGCAGGCGCCGGAATCGGGGCACGCCCGCGCCGCCTGCTGGGCCCCGGCCGTGGCGATGCCGGCGTCGTAAGTGGTGAATCCGGCCAAGTACACGAAGTCGCGGGTCGGCAACGGGACCACCGCCCGGCCTGTACCGTCACCCCCGCCCCCACCAAGGAAGGCGCCCCAACGCTGGACTCCCGCGCTGTCGAGACTCACCAGTGCCTCGAGGCCAGAGTCGGCGCTGCCGAAGCGGCCGCGCGTCATCATCACGCCGTCGGTCGATGGCGCGAGCGCCTGCACCGGCCGACTCGATGCATCGCCGCCCAGATAGGTGCCCCACGCGGAGACGGCGTTGTCGGTGCGAAAGGTCGGATTCGCCGCCGCGAACGGCAGCGGCCCGAGCACGATCAACAGCAGAATGCCGGTATGGCGTGAATGTCCGCGTCGCAGCGCTCGTGGCGAGTCGTTCGTGCTCATGCGTCGGCTCCTTCGCCATTGCGAAATACGACCACGCGACGGGCGTGCAAGCGCACCCGCGATCATTTCGCGTGCACGGTCGCGGCCGCATGGCGCCCGCAGCGAAACGCGTCAGCGAACCAAGGTCGTGCCGGGCTCGGGCGCTCGGGTGGCGAACAGCTCGAGCCGACCACACGAGGTGCAGCGCTTGGCGTCGATCACCTTGGCCTCGACATCCTCGAGGCTCACGCCGCCCCCGGTGCGAAGCCGCTCCCAGAAGCTCTTGTCGGTCGAGGGCGTCCCCGCCACCCAGATCGCCAGCCAGCTCTGCGCCGTGCCGACGTCAGGGATGAAGCCGAGCTCGAGCGAACCTCCACATGCAGCGCACTTGTCCATGGCCGGCGCAGTCTAACACCCGGTCATCCGCACGCGTTCGCGGCTGCCTCGGGCAAGCGGACGAACACGTAGGACAGCGGTGGCAGCTCGAGCGCCCCGGTCTCGGCCGCGATCGTCGGCGTCGGCACGTGGCCCTCGGCGTCGGCCTCGAACGGCGCGCCGTTGAGCAGCACGCTCGTCGCCGTGATCTCCGTCGCGGTCACGAGCGTCGCCTCGAAGGGCACGCTGCCGTCGAGGAACGCGAGCGTCTCGCTCTCGGACTCCGAGTAGTTGATGGCCAGGATCGAGACCCCGCCCGACTCCACGTCGCAGTGGGCATAGGCCCGAATCGTGCTCGGCCCATCCTCGATCGTGGTCGCCAGCACCGTCGCGCCCATGTGCCGCTTCCACAGCACCGACGCGTAGTAATCCGGTGCGGGCGCGAGCTGAGAGTCCTCGACCAGGTTGTAGGCTCCACCCGACAGCGCCTGACGCATGACGATCGGCTGCCCGCGCACAGCCACGCGGCCGAGCTGATCGAGCCACCAGAAGCTCGACGCGAACGTGTTCGAGATGCCTGGCTCACCGCCGCACTGCGCATGGCCGGTCTCGCCCAGCCACACGTCGGCCTGCGGCGCGTCGGCGTCACGCAGGCCCTCGACCTCCGCGGCCCAGCCGTCGACGGTCGCGAGCCAGTCGAGCGGCGGCACCGGATCGTCGATCTTGCGGCTGCCGATCGGGCACGAGGTCGACTGCTGCGGGTAGTAGTGCCAGGTCACGATGTCGACCACGTCGCCCGCGTTGATCACGAACTCCGGCAGGATCTTCTTCGGCACCTCGCCCTCGATCGGCCAGTACGCGACCGCCGGCGCGGCGACCTGAGCCGCCGGATGCAGCTCTCCGACCATCGACTCGAACAGCACGAAGTCGGTCGCGTACTGGACCCCATCGAGCTGCAGACCATGCTCGAGCCCGAACGAGCCGATCTCGTTGCCGAACTCCCAGACCGCCACCGGACAGTCGCGCGCGACCGAGTACTCGATCAGCTCGCGCGCCTGCGGGTCCGTCCACAGCCCGTTCATGTCGCGCGGGCCCGGTCCGGCGTTGACTGTGAACAACAGCTCCACGTCGAGCGCCTCGGCGAAGTCGCAGGCCCCGTCCCAGGTGGTCCGGTTCATCACGTCGACATAGGGCTCCGGCGCCTGCGAGAGCGGCGTGTCGGACATGTCGTAATAGACCCGATCGGCCTTGGTCCCGCCGATGCGCAGCAACGCCGGCGACAGCTCGGCCGCGAGGTTGAGCAGCCGCGCACGATCGAAGTCGAAGTTCTGCGCGACGACCTTGTCGGTGTCGAGCGTGTACGACAAGAAGCGCTCGTCGACCTCGGTCAGCGCGGTCGCGAGCTCGACGCGGATCCAGATCGCGTCGTCGGGAATTTCTTCGCCGGTCTCCGTCTCGGTGTCCGTGTCGGTCCCGCTCTCGGTCGGGCTCGGACCGCTCTCGGACTCCTCGGTCGTCGCCGAGCCCTCGTCGTTCGAGCGCGCGGGATCACTGCACGCGGCCAACAACAGCACCATCGAAGCCACCATCGAACGCATCGCCACGAGTGTAGGGCACGGGTACTCGACCCCGCAGCAACAAAGCGTGCTGCTCTCGAGTCGCAGCGCGACTTCGCGCGATTCGCTCGACTACGCTCGATGTCACCCGTTCACAGGTCGGGTGCGTATCGCTGCCGCATCTCCTCTTGGGTCTCGGGCGGCGTGGTGACGCCGGTCTGATCATTGAGCATCTCGCCCATGGTCGGCAGCGTGCTGCGATCGACCTGGCTGTCCACGCTCCACAGCTTCGAGCGCATGAAGGCCTTGGCGCAGTGTAGAAACACCTCGCGCACGCCGACCTCGATCACGAGCTTGGGTGTCCGCCGTTCATCGCGGCAATGCTCCAGCTTGGCGGGCGCGTGCGAGAGTACGGCCGAGCCGTTGACGCGCAGCGTCTCGTCGACGCCGGGGATCAGGAACAGCAGGCCGAGCTGTCCGGTCTCGAGGATGTTGTGCAGCGAGTCGAGCCGATTGTTGCCCGGTGCGTCGGGGATCAGCAGCGTGCGCTCGTCGAGCACCTTCACGAAGCCCGGCGTGCCGCCGCGCGGCGACGCGTCGAGACATCCCGTGGCGCTGCTGCTGGCCAGGACCACGAACGGCGAGAGCTCGATGAAGCGGCGCGCATGCACATCGATCGCGTCCAGCTGCTTCTTGCGGGTGCGCTCGCGCGGCTCGTCGTACATGGCGCGCAGCGCTTCGACCGAGGTGATGGTGTCCATGCGGGCCGATGCTACCCGCACAAAGCAAACCCGCGCGCGAGCACTGGGCTCACGCGCGGGCTTGCTTCAATCCACCGCAGATGCGGCGTGAATCAGCCCTTCACGCAGACGACCTGGCGAAGGACATGCACGACCTCGACGAGGTCGGCCTGCGCAGCCATCACGGCCTCGATGGGCTTGTAGGCCGCGGGCGTCTCGTCGATCACCGCCTCGTCCTTGCGGCACTCGACGTGCTTGGTCGCCTCGGCATGGTCGGCGACGCTGAAGCGCTTGCGCGCCTCGGTCCGCGACATCGCTCGGCCCGCGCCATGGCTGCACGAGCAGAAGCTCTCGGGGTTTCCCTTGCCGCGGACGATGAACGACTTCGCGCCCATGCTGCCGGGGATGATCCCGAGCTCGCCTTCACCCGCCCGCACGGCCCCCTTGCGGGTCACCCAGACGTTCGCGCCGTAGTGGTGCTCGCGGGCCACGTAGTTGTGGTGGCAGTTCACGGCGAGAGTGTCGGTCGTGAACGGACGCAACCCGGGCGCATGCTCGAGGGCCGAGAGCACCGCGCTCATCATCAACTCGCGGTTGATGCGAGCGAAGTCCTGCGCCCAGCCGACCGCCTCGACATAGTCGTCGAAGTGCTCGGTCCCCTCCGGGAAGTAGGCGAGGTTCTCGTCGGGCAGGCGCACGAACCAGCGCTTCATTTCGTCGCGCGCGAGCGCGATGAAGTACGAGCCGATGCGGTTGCCAAACCCACGCGAGACCGAGTGCAGCATCACCCACACGTGGCCGCGATCATCGAGGCACAGCTCGATGAAGTGGTTGCCGGTCCCGAGCGTGCCGAGGTGCACCACGTGATTCGCGTCCGCGATCTTGGGGTGCTTGTCGGTGATCACCTTGAACCGAGCGTCGAGCTCGTGAGCCCAGCGATCGCCGACGCGCTTGGGCACGTCCTTCCACGCGCCGCGATCGTTGCGGCTACCACCGCCAGTGCGGCCGTGGGGGACCGCTCGCTCGATCGCCGCGCGCACGGGCGCGAGGTTGTCGGGCAGGTCCTCGGCGCGCAGCGAGGTCTCGACCGCCATCATCCCGCAGCCGAGATCGACACCGACCGCGGCCGGCACGATCGCGCCCTTGGTCGGGATCACGGAGCCCACGGTCGCGCCCATTCCCCAGTGGACGTCGGGCATCGCCGCGACCCACTTGTGGATGAAGGGCAGGCGCGCGACGTTGGCCAGCTGCCGCAGCGCGGCGTCCTCGACCGCGACGCCCTTGGTCCAGCGCTTGACGGGGACGGCGCCCTCGATGTTGTCGACTTCGTAGGTGGTGCTCATGGCTAACTCGTCCTTTCTGCGGCGCTGGTAGAGCACGCGGCGTTCCGAGGCCGGCGAGCTCTACAAAACCGAGTAATTTCAATGATCTACCGTGACTCTCGGTCGCCGGTCGACCCGGTTCACGATACCCTCTTATCTCGGTTTTATACGCTCGTATCGCTGCCGCGTTGCCGGCCCAGGCCGCGCGAGACCACCGCCAGGCCAGCCAGCAAGGCCAGCTCGAGCGCGAGCCACCACCAGCGATCGCCCCCTCGCGCGCCCCCGACCTCGCAGCCACAGCCGTCGTCGGGCGCGTCGCCGTTGAGCACCACGCAGTCGCACGCGTCGCAGCCATCGGGCAGCAAGTTCAAGCCCGAGTCGTCGCGCAGCCAGCAGAGCTCGGGCATCGGCACACCGTAGATGCCTCCCTGTCCGCACTCGCCTCCGCGCGAGATGACGCCCGCGATCCGCCAGTGCCCGGACGCGAGCTGAACCAGCGCCGGACCGCCCGAGTCGCCGTAGCAGGTGTCCTTGCCGCCGCCGCCCGCTCGAAACTCGCGGCCCGACTCGTTGAAGCTGGTCAGGCTCGCCAGCACCTCGCGCTTGGTCCCGATCGTGCCGTCATCATCCTCGCCGAAGCCCACGAACCACAGCTCCTGGCCGACCTGCATGACCTCGTCGAACTCGGCCTGGCTGGTGATCGGCAGGATCGGATCGATGCCGTCGATGGGCGTGGGCAGGCGGATCCAGGCGAAGTCGGACAGGTCCTCGCCGCAGTCCTTGGGCAGACAAAAATCCGGGTGGCGGCCCCAGTCGTCGGCGAGCACCACCTCGCTGCTCACCAGGTCGTCGCCGAAGTAGATCTGCACCGAACCCGGGGGCTCGGGATCGAAGCAGTGAGCAGCCGTCAGGATCATGTCGGGAGCGACGAGCGTGCCCGTGCACAGCTTGCCCGTGGACACGGCGACGACCGCCGGCCACTCGCCTGGATCGGCTTGCTCGCCGCCGTAGATGGCCGTGCCACCGCCGAGGTCTCGGTTGATCTCGCCAGGTCCCGGGACCGAAGGGTTCGCAGCCAACCATGCGGCGGTAAGCATCGGGACGAGCGGCAACATGTGCGGGGAGGATAGCACCGGGGCGCGGGTGCATGGGTGCGCCGTACGAGCCGGCAGGCTCGCGATGGTTGCCGCGGACGTCTGGGGCTAGAGTCGATCCGATGACCGACGGAGCCACGGCACAGACCATGAGCGCCGCGGAATACCTCGAGTGGGAACGCGAGCAGATCGACAAGCACGAGTTCCACCACGGGGAGGTCTTCGCCATGGCGGGGGGCAGCCCGCGTCATAATCGCTTGGCAGCCAGGCTTCTGATCCAGTTGAGCGCGGCTACGGCGGAGAAGGGTTGCGAACCCCAAACCTCGGATCAGAAGATCGCAGCCGAACCGCTGAAGCGCTACGTCTACCCGGACGTGGTGCTGATCTGCGGCCCGTTTCAAAGCGAGGCCGGAGCTCGGGACGTACTCACCAACCCGGCGATCGTGGTTGAAGTTCTCTCGGCCAGCACCGAGACGTACGATCGCGGCATGAAATGGCGGGCCTACCAGAGCCTCGCCTCGCTGACCGACTACCTGTTGGTCTCCCAGAGGGACCCATTCATCGAGCACTACCGTCGGGAAGCGGACGGATCCTGGCGCTACTCCGTCTACGGAGCGGGAGATACGATCACGCTCGCCAACCAGGCGCAGCTGGCGGTCGATCCCATTTACCAGGGCGTGTTCGAGCTCGACGGTGACTCACCCGAGCCCAGCAAGTGACGGCATACTCGGCCGGTGGCCCGCACCTCCTCGCGCTCCAGCAAGCCGCGTCGCCGACCCACCGTCGTCATCGGCCTGCTCGGCGCC
>DATLLB010000761.1:0-6645 GCA_035538075.1 Enhygromyxa sp. | reverse complement strand
GCTCGATGCCGGTCACGCCGATGCGATCGCCGGTCAGGACATCTACCTGAGCCTCGATCTCGACTTGCAGCGCGTCGCCTCCACCGCGCTGGCCGGCGAGTCGATGGAGGGTCCGGCCGGCGAGCGGCTCTCGATCGAGGGCCTCAAGCGAGCGGGCGGCGTGGTCGCGATGGAAGTCCGAACCGGGCGCATCATCGCGATGGTCTCCGCGCCAGCGATCGATCCGAACAACTGGGAGGGACGGATTAGCCGCGCGCAATATGAAGAGTGGCTCAACTCGCCGCTCAAGCCCTTCGTCGACAAAACCGTCCAGGAGAACTACTACCCGGGCAGCACCTACAAGGTCGTGACCGCGCTCGCGGCCCTCGAGGATCCCAACTTCGATCCCGAGGAGACCATCGAGTGCGAGGGCTACGTCGAGTACGGCGGCCGGCGCTTCACCGAGGCCGCCAACCACCGCCACGGCATCGTCGACCTCGAGCAGGCGATCGTGCAGAGCTGCAACGTGTATTTCTATCACCTCGCGATCGACGAGGATCTCAGCCTGTCGGCGATGGAAGAGGTCGCGCGGCGGCTCGGGCTCGGCGAGCGGACCGGTCTCGGCATCAACGCCGAGGTCCCCGGCGTGATCCCGACCGAGGCCTCCGAGAGTCGGCAGGGCACCTTCCAGCGCGGCGTTCGGCTCAACTCGGCGATCGGGCAGGGCAATGTGAAGGCCACGGTCTTGCAGATCGCGGTGCTCTACGCGGCGCTGGCCAACGGCGGCTACGTGGTCACGCCCTCGCTGGTCGATCGCGTGCTGACCTCCGACAACAAGCTCGTGCTGCAGACCTCGCCCAAGTACAAGTCGGCCGAGCCGGTCATCGCCCCATTCGACGCCGAGCGGATCCATCGCGGCTTGATCGGCGTGGTCCACAGCGAGCTCGGCACCGCCAACAGCGAGCGGCTCGAAGGCGTGATCGTGGCCGGCAAGACCGGCACCGCCGAGGTCGGCATCGAGCGCAAGGAGGGCGACGAGGTGATCGAGGGCTGGGACGTCACCCAGGATCACGCGTGGTTCGCCGGCTACGCGCCGGCCGACGATCCCGAGATCGTCGTGGTCGCGCTGGTCGCCCACGGCGGCGTCGGAGCCGACGCGGCCGCGCCGATCGTGATGCGGGTGATCGATCACTACCTCGGCTCGAAGGGCGCCGAGTCCGAGAGCGAGCGGCCACGCGCGCCTGGAGTCCCGCCACCGCTGCCTGGCGAAGAGGCTCGGCAGCGCGAGGCAGAGATGGCGGACGGGTTATGAACCAGCTGAACCCCTTGATCATGGGACCGCAGACCTGGTGGACGCGGCTGCGCCGGTCGATCGACTGGGTGATCGTGCTGCTGACTGCCGGCATCGTCACGCTCGCGCTGATCAACCTCAACAGCGCCGAGGGTGGCGGCTGGTCGGGCCCGTTGATCCGCGATCAGATGATGTTCGTCGGGATGGGCACCGTCCTGATGATCGGCGCGGCCTCGATCGACTACCGCGTCTACTACCGCGCGGCCTATCCGATCTATGCGATCGGCGTGGGCCTGGTGCTGCTCGTGACGATCGTCGGCACGACCATGAACAAGGCCGAGCGCTGGCTCGACATCGGCTTCGTGCGCTTCCAGCCCTCGGAGCTGATGAAGCTGGCGCTGGTGATCGGCCTCGCTCGTTACCTGCACCGGCTCGGGCGCAAGGAAGCCCGCCGGACCTTGGTCCAGACGCTGCTGCTGCCGGCCGTGATGGTGATGGTCCCGGCCATCCTCGTCATCAAGCAGCCGCACCTCAGCACCGGCATCCTCTTGATGCTGATCGCGCTGTCGATCCTCGCGGTCACCGAGTTCGACCTCAAGACGCTGATCACACTGCTGTCGGCCGGCGTCGTGACCTTCATGGTCGCGTGGTCGTTCTTCCTGCACAACTATCAGACCAAGCGCGTGGACGTGTGGCTCGATCCCGAGTCGCACCCCGACGAGGCCTATCAGATCATCCAGGCGCGCACGGCCGTCGGCAACGGCGGGTTCTTCGGCCGCGGCATCGGCCAGGGCACCCAGAACCGGCTCGATTTCGTGCCGTACAAGGAGTCCGACTTCTCGTTCGCCGTGTTCGCCGAGGAGTGGGGCTTCGTCGGCTCGACCATGCTGCTGGCGCTGTACATGAGCCTGGTGCTGTGGGCCATCAACCTGGCCTCGCAGGCGCGCGATCGCTTCGCCGCCTGCCTGTGTGTGGGCATCGCCGCCATCATCATGTGGCACGCCGCGCTCAACGTCGGCGTGGTGCTCGAGTTCGTGCCCAACACCGGCCTGCCGCTGCCGTTCTTCACCCACGGCGGCACCAACGTGGTCACGATCATGCTCGCGCTCGGCGTGCTGATGTCCGTCAGTCGCTCTCGCAAGTGGCGGTAGCCGAAGGTGCAGAAGGCTCGATGGGTCCCAGCGCGCTCGGCTGCATGAGGGCCCATCCCGATGAGTCTCCCAGACCGGGCGCGAGCATGCTCCTGATCGTCCTCACCTGCGGGCGATGAATTCTTCGGTGTTGCTCCCGCAATGGACATTCATCGAGATGGGCCCTCATGCGGCCCGGTCGCGCGGCTGGAACCCATCGATCCTTCTGCATCGCTTTCAGCCGAAGGACTCGGGTGTCGCCGCCGATACGCGGAGACCAACCACCAGATGCTCGGGTACGCGACGACCGAGCACAGCACCATCGCCGTCACTGCGCCGAGCAAGAACACCGGCAGCAGGTCGCCGAACAGCTGCATCCACTCGCGCCAGTCGTACTCGCGCGCCTCGAGCCACGCGGGCAGCTCCGCGCCGGTCAGCTGTCCGCCGAGCCACAGCTCGCCGAAGTAGATCCCCGGCCCGGTCAGCGGATTGACCACGGCGCTCCCGGCGTAGACCGCAGGGAGGCTCGCGCCGACCAGCGGAGCGACGGCCAGCGCGACGACCATCCCGAGGAACGGGATCGGGAACAGCGAGAGGCTCAGCCCCAACGTGAAGCCCAGCGCCACGCCGTGCGGGGTCGCGTTGAGGCGCAGCAGGCGAAGCAGGCCTTGGCGGAGCCGGGGCAGCACCTCCAGCTTTATACGTCGGGCCGGCGTGGCATGCTCCCGCGCCGTGGCCAGCGGCTCGAGCCCGATCGATCCAACCCGCATGGTGCTGCGCCTGACTGGACCGGCGGTGCTGACCAGCCTGCTGCAGACGCTCGCGTTTCTGGCCGACCGCATCATGCTCGGTCGCCACGGCGGGGTCTCGCTGGCGAGCATGCAGATCTCGGGCACCGTGATGTGGTCGTCGTTCTCCGTGTTCTTCGGGGCGATGATCGGGACCGTGGCTCTGGTCGCGCGGCGAGTCGGCGCCGGCGAGCTCGAGCAGGCGCGCGTCGTGGCCCGCGCCGCGCTGCGACTCGCGGCCGTGCTCGGCTTGTTCGTCGGCGTGCTCGGCAGCGTCGCTGCGCGTTCGATCGCAATGGCGATGGCGCCCGACGACCCCGAGGCCGACGCGATCATCGAGGCCGCGACCAACTACATGCGCGTGGGCTTCTGCGCGTACCCGGCCGTGTTCGTGGGCACCGCGGGCGCGCTGATCTTGAACGGCAGCGGCGACACCAAGACCACCTTCTGGATCGGCACCGCCGGCAACGTGCTCAACATCGTCGCCAACTACGTGCTGATCTACGGACACGAGCTGGGCCCGATCGCGATCCCGGAGCTCGGCGCGACCGGGGCCGCGATCGCGACCGCGGGCTCCTATCTATTGCAGTGCGGTCTCACGCTCGCGGTCCTGCGCAGGCCCAGCTGCCCGGTCCAGGCCACCGATCTGCTGCGCCTGCGCAGCGAGCCGACCGAGCTCGACGCACGCCGTCGACTGATCCGCCTGAGCCTGCCCGCGATCGCCGAGCGCGTCGTCATTCACGTCGGCTACGTGTGGTTCGCCGCGGTCGTGACCACGCTCGGCGCCGTGGCGATGGCTGCTCATCAGGCGCTGCTGACCCTCGAGTCGATCTGCTTCCTGGGCGCCGAGGGCTTTGGCGTCGCATCCTCGACGATCGTCGGTCAGTACCTCGGCCGTCGCGATCCCGACAGCTCCACGCGCGGAGGTTGGTTCGCCGCGATCGCCTGTGCGGCGGCGCTGAGTCTGTGTGGCTTGCTGATCTGGGCGACCGCGCCGTGGACCTTGCCGGTGTTCGTGGCCCGGGGCGAGTCGGGGGCCGGACTGATCGCCGCCGCGACCCTGGCGATGCCGCTCTTGGTCGTCGCGCAGCCGGTGATGGCGTTGGCGGTCGTGCTCGGCCACGGCCTGCGTGGGGCCGGTGACACGCGCTCGCCCGTGCTCGCGGCCGCCATCGGTGGCTTGCTGCTGCGGGTCGCGGGCGCGTGGTGGTTGGCCGTCGAGCTGGGGCTCGGGCTGTCCGGAATCTGGCTGGCGACCGCGATCGACTGGTTCGTGCGCAGCGTGATCCTGGGCGTGGTGTTCTGGCGTGGTCGCTGGCGATCGCTCGAGGTCTGAGGCGCCCGCGGCGGCGGCTCGTGCTCCGCGGATCGAGAGCATCACCGACGCACCAACGACCGCCGTTCTCGCGCCGCGAGCCGTCGAGCGTGAGCACGTCGGTGCTAGGCAAACCTCGTGCTGCGCTCGACGGTCGTGATCGCGTTGGCGTTGCTGGCCGGCTGCGCAGAGCCACCTGCGTCGCCGATCCTCGCCGACGCGACTCCGCAGCAACAGCGTGAGCCCGTCGTCGCACCCCGCCAGTACGCGCGCCTCGACGCCCACGTCCACCTCGTCGGTGACGCGGTCGACGAGCTGCTCGCCACGCTCGATCGCCACGCTATCGCGCAGGCGGTCGTGATCGCCTCGCCGCACCTCGATCCCGCCCATCCGCCGCCGGACGAGCAGCACTTCTCCGGCTGGCGTGCGGCCAACGATCGGCTGCTCGTCTCGACCGCAGCTCACCGTGATCGCCTGCTCCCGTTCGTGACCGTCGAGCCGGCCGAGCTCGAGCCCGGCGAGCTCGATCGCTGGCTCGAGCAGGGCGCCTGCGGGGTAAAGCTCTACGCCGGTCATCGCAGCTTGCGTGCGCGCCCGCTCGACGCCCCCGAGCACGCGGCCACTTTCGAGTTGCTCGAGCAGCGCGGGATCCCGGTGCTCCTGCACGTCAACACCTTCCGCTACGAAGCCGAGCTCGACGCGCTGCTGCGTCGCTATCCCAAGCTCGAGATTGTGTGTGCCCACCTCTGTGGCAGCCGCACCGATCTCGATCGCCTCGAGCGAATCCTGCGTGCGCACCCGAGCCTCCGCGTCGACACCAGCCACGGCCCCGGACAGCCGGGCATCGACGGCTTCGCCAACCTCGAGCGCGAGCGCGAGCGCATCCGGTCGCTGATCGAGTCCGAGCCCGAGCGCTTCTTGTTCGGCTCGGATCTCGTGACCATGGTCGCCGCGGATCCACAGGCCACCCGCGCGGCGTGGGATCGTCAGCTCGCCGCCAACCTCGGCCTGCTCGAGCGCGAGCGCTTCGAGTTCCTGCGCAAGACTGGGCCGACGAACCGGCCCTCGCCGGCCGAGTACCACGGCCTCGCGCTCGACCCCGCCACGCTCGAGTCAGTGTTGGCCGGCAACGCCCAACGCTGGTTGCGACGCTGTCACGCGCAACACGGATGACGCTGGCCCTGCGCCGACATTTGGGCGATCACGGGCGCATGTCCAAGCAGAGCTTCCCGCCCCCCGAAGGTCACCACACCATCACGCCGGCGTTCTCGGTGCCCGGAACCCGGGCCGTGATCGAGTTTCTCCAGCGCGCGTTCGGGGCCTCGATCGTCGATCTCTACGAAGGCCCCAACGGCATGATCGCGCACGCCGAGATCATGATCGACGGCTCCGTGGTGATGTGCGGCGATCCGTGGCCCGGCATGGATCCGATGCCGGGAATGTTCTCGTACTACGTCCGCGACGGTGAGGCCGTCGACGCCATCTATCAGCGCGCGCTCGAGGCCGGCGCGACCACGGATCGCGAGCCTGCCGATCAATTCTACGGCTATCGCTCGGCGACCGTGATCGACATGGGCGGCAACCGGTGGAGCATCTGCGCCGTGATCGAGCAGCTGACCTCCGAGCAGATGCACGCCCGCATGGCCGAGCACACTTAGCGCCCGAGACGCCCAATTGTCTTCACGCCGCTCCGCGGCTGAAAATGGTCGGGAGGCCAGGGGTCGATCCCGGCCACAGCAGCCGAACGGCCGCTGTCCATCGGCCCGCAACGGGGTCGCCCAACGGCTCTTACACGGCCGCAGCTTGGCCTCGAAGTGTGCATCGACAATTCGATCGCACGAGGTCGCGCTCGATCCTCGGCGAAATTCCGATACAGTAGAGCCATGCTGTCGATCGTCCTGGTCGGTTCCCTGCTCGCGGTCTCGCCTCCCGCGTTGCCCGAGGATCCGCCAGCGACGACGCCAGCCGAGGTGGTTGCTCCCGCGGAGGCCGAGGTGGTTGCTCCCGTCGAGCCAGCAGCTGCGCCCGCGGCCGAGCCAGTGCCCGACGTGATCGTGATCGAGGCCGCGCCCGCCGGGGCGCTGCCGATCGCCGAGGAGGCGCTGGCCGAGCCCGTTGCTCCGGTGGTGATCGGCGATCGGC
>DATLLB010000760.1:0-3337 GCA_035538075.1 Enhygromyxa sp. | reverse complement strand
ATCCAGATCTGCTCGTCGCCCGCGAGCACCACCAACACGAACCCGCCTCAACCGTTCTTGTATGCGCGCGTGGCCGGGGCCTGGGTGAATCGGCAGCCGGAGGGCGAGACGGGCGTGGCCACCCGGATCACGCAGGGTGGCACGCGTGTGTTCGTGTCCTTCGACGGCGTCACCAAGAACACGATCTGGCGGTTCGGCGGCACCGGATGGATCCCGATCAACAACCCGCTCAACACCCGGGAGGTGCAGGGTCTGGCCGCGACCGGAGCCAACGCGCTGTGGGCCACCCAGTGGGCTGGTCAAGAGGGCCCGATCGAGCACCTCTACTACTGGAACGGCACGAGCTGGCAGTACGCCTCGGACGTGTGGCCGCAGCTCGCCGGCTACGAGGGGTGGCGAGAGCTCGATGCCGTCGGCTCCACGCTCTGGATGGTCTCGTCGCGCTACCACGCCGCGGAGAACGTCGCCTACTGGGACGGCAGCGACTGGACCGTCCTCGACACACCCGAGCTGCTGCACGGCTGGTCGTTCCGCGACCCGCTAGTCGAGGCCACGCCAGGCGGCGTGTACATCCACGACGGCATCCGGCTGTGGACCTACGAGCACTGCGTCCCCTGATCGGGGGCGCTCAGATATCCGCGGTGCGCATGTACATCGGCTGCGCGAGCAGCCACAGGCTCAGCATGCTCATCGCGATCATCCCGATCATCATGACCAGGTGCACGCGGAAGCTGGCCTTGCGATCGCCGTCGTACACGCGAAAGGCCTCGCGCTGGGCGACGATGATGCCGTAGATGTGGCCGATCACGACCAGCGCGACCTGCAGATACCAGATCGTCTCGGGTGACCACAGCGAGGTCAGCGGCGCGCGAGCAGTGCCGAACCAGTCGGTGCCCCAGCCGAGCGGATCCGAGATCAAGCGACGCAGCTTCGACCACTCCCAGAACACGTGGGTCGCGTTGTGGGCCAGGTGGTAGAACAACGCGATCGGCAGCAGCGTGTAGGCGAAGCGCACGAACAGCTTGCGGATCGAGAGCTCGCGGCGACCGCTGGCCACCCACATGCCCGCGCACAACAGCCAGTAGAGCAGCCCCGGCCCGACGATGCAGGCCAGCATCATGATCGTGAAGGTCAGCACGCCGCCGTCGCTGCCGGCGAACAGCTCGCCGGTCGCGAGCAGATCGTGATCGACCAGCCACCCGCGCAGCGCGGTCTCCCATTCTTTCCATAGGGGGATCATCGCGGCGCCATGAAACGCGCTGACGATGAACACCAAGATCGCCATGTAGGCCTCGTCGATCTTGGCCCGGTGCGGGTGCAGCAGATCGGCGCCGCTGCTGCGCAGGTTGAGCGCGATGTTGTCACTCGGGCAGCTCTTCACGCACTCGGTGCAGAGCGTGCAGTACTGGTTGTCGTTCATCGCGCCCATGTACTCGCCGGTCGGGCACGGGTAGCCGACGCCTTCGCGACCGTGGAAGCAGTCGCTGGTCGTGCAGCTGCGGCAGACCTCGTTGTCGCGGCGGCGCAGCTCGAGCATGCCCATGGTCGAGTACTGGCCGGACACGCGCCCGACGAAGCACACGTAGCGACACATCGCCTTGCGATCGAACAGCACCAGGCACAGCCACGCGAGCGCGACCATGAAGATCGCGAACATCGAGGTCAGCCACGGACGGTTGGCCGCGTCGTAGGCGAGCTCGAGCCAAGTCACGAACGCGAACAGCACGATCGCCGGCCACATCCACAGGCGAAAGCGCGGGTACTGGAGGCCGAAGCTGCGGATCTTTCGGACCGCGATCAGCGAGCGACGCATGACCCAGTCGGGGATCGCCGTCCACGGGCACATGAAGCACCACAGGTTGCCGGCGAACATCACCAGGAAGATCAGGCCGATCCACCAGATGTTCCAGGTCAGCACCGGGGCGATGTTGCGGCCGGGCTCCTGACTGCCGATCAATCCCGCGACGATCACCGCGATGAAGGCGAGCACGACCGGAAGCTGCACGGCCGGCTGAAACAAGCGGTGCTTCATCGCCTTGCGCAAGAAGGTCAGCTCCCGGCGCCAGTACGGTCGTCGCTCGCGGCCGCCTCCACCACCGGTCCCGCGCGGATCCTTGCGCTTGCCGTAGCGCTCGAACAGCACGAACGAGAGCAGCAGGATCAGCCCGATGCCGACGTACACGACCTGGTTGGGCAGGCCGGGCATGAGGTGCACATACGCCTTGGTCTTGACCTTCTCGACGTCGTCGAAGGCCTCGGGGTCGAAGAAGCCGCCCTGCTCGAGCTCACTGATCGTGTCCTCGGGCAGCCCAAGCTCGACCTCGCCGTCTTCGAGGATCAGCGCCCCCGAGGCCGTGCGCTTCTGGCCGAAGCGATCGACGGTCACACCGGATGGATCGGGCGGATGCTCGGGCGTGATGTCCTCGACCGGGGGCATCGGCGGCGTGATGTCCTCGACCGGCGGCTGCGGTGGGGTGGCGCGCACGGCCGTGTGGACTTTTTCGATGATCTCGACGTCGGGGTCCGCCGCCCGGACCTCGTGGGCGACCATCCAGATCAGCCCAAACACGCCGAGCAGCAGCGCGAACACGCGAGCGAACGGTCCGCCGCGCAGCAGCTGCAGCGGATCGTCCTCGGGCTGGGGCTCGGGCTGATTGAGGATCGGCAGGCGCTTGTGCTTCACGGCGCCACCTCGATGATCTCGACGACGTCCGGCGCCCGTCGCCAGGTCAGCGGAAGCGTGGTGTCGACGGCCGGGGCCGTGGCGCCGAGCTCGACGACGTCGACCGCGGCGCGATCACAGGCATCCTCGACCTCGTCGAGCGTCGCCCACCAGACGCTGCCGTAGCCCGGCCCGGCGTTGTCGTACGCAGCCGGACCCACGCCGACCGCGAGCCCGGAGCCGTCGCGCGTGAGCGCGAGCGCGTGCGGTCGCAAGGGCGAGACGCCGCCGCTGGCCGTCCACGCGCCCGCGTCGTCGAGCGCGGTGATGCGACCACACGGCGCGACCGTGCCCTCGTCGAGGTCGCCGGCGAGGATCACCACGCCACGCTCGTCACCGTCGGCGCGGGCCAGCAACCAGCGGGGATCGGCGACGCTCGGGATCGGGATCAGCTCGCGCAGCTCCCAGGAGGTCGGGCCGTCGAGCACCGAGAACCCCCGCAGCTCGCAGTCGCCGTCGAACCACCAGATCCGCGCGTCCTCGTTGGCGCTGACGATCGTCGGGCTCTCACCCACGATCACGCCGCCGAGCCCATCGGCCGCGAGGTAGCGGACGCGCTTGTCGGAGAACGGAATGTCGGCGACGCAGCGCGAGCCGAGCGGATCGGTCTCGACG
>DATLLB010000759.1:0-9360 GCA_035538075.1 Enhygromyxa sp. | reverse complement strand
CCAGCGCGGCCGCATGATCGCGGCCGTGCTCGCCGATGCGCTCGATCACGCTCGAGTCGCGGCGCTGGCCGGTCTGGGTGTCGATGATCTCGCTCTTGATCGAGGAGCTTCCGCAATTGAGCACGAGCACGTGCATGGCGGAGCTTTTAGCACGAGGCGAAAAACTCAGTCCGCGACTTCGCAGTCGGTCTGCATCATCGGCAGCTCGTCCGCGTACCAGCTCGGATCGAGCGGACAGTCGAGCAGCAGCTCGACGAGCTCCTCGTAGAGCGTGGCCAGCTCGACCAACCCCTCCGGCGGACACAGGCTCAGGTACTCGACCGCCTCGTCCTCCACGTACACGATCGCTGGCAGCGTCTCGCGATAGGTGCACCCGTACTCGCCAGGAGCCGGCTGCGTGAGCGAGGTGTCGACGGCCGCGAGCGCAGCGGCGAGTCGCTGCTCGCCCGCGTCGGTCAGCTCGCCTTCAGCCCAGCCGTAGACCTCGCGCCCGTTCCAGCGCTCGCGCAGCAGCAGCAGGCTGCCGTCCTCGCGCTGGTAGAGCAGGGCTCGCTGCGAGGTCGGAGCGGACCACCAGCGGAGCTGTCGCTCGAACACGAGCTGATCGGTCTCGTCGACGCTCGGCGACTCGGCGAGGCTCGGCGGGGTCTCGTTGGAGTAGTCGGCCGCGCAGGCCGAGCCGGCGCAGAGCGTCAGAGCGGCGATGATCGGTGTTGCGCGAAGATGACGCGTCGGCATCGAGCCGCACCATAGCAGCCGATCATCGGGCCGCGTCAGCCGTCGTCGACGACCTCGAAGCGTTGCGACGCAAGGTTCGCTCCGCGCAGCGGATAGGGACCGGAGCCGAGATACGAAGGCCCGCGTTCGGGCAGCGGCATGAAGGGCGTCTGGCCGACCACAGGCTCAATCGGTCCGTCGTAGTCCTGCCACTCGACCCGCACCAAGTAACGACCCGGCCTCGGGGCAGTCCAGGGGAGCTCGAGGGTGAAGCGCCGGCTCGCGCCGATGATCAGTGATCGTGGTGCGCCGTCCGGCAACGAGGGCAGCGGCAGGTGTTTCCAATTGCGCGGCTCGACGTGCTTGGGCAACGAGGTGATCTCGGCGACGCGTACCTCGAGCCGTGGCCTGCCCTCGCGAGGCACGCGTGGCCTGCCCTCGCGAGGCACGCGTGGATCGGTCAGCGCGATGGCTCCGAGCCCGCGATTTTGCATCGACACGCGCAGCGTCTTGTGCCGGGCATCGTGCACGTCGTCGCTCACGCTCACGCCCATGCGCATCGTCGCCGCTTCGCCCTTGCCGACCTGGGTCAGCAACTTTTCGATTACGCCCATCAGCGGCTCGATCGCCTCGAGGAAGTTGCCGCTGCGGGCGTTGAAGCGCCGCTGGATCAGCAACGCTTGGCGTTCGTGGCGTATCTCCAGAGTTGGCGCGGTGAAGTGGCCGCCGACCGGTCGCGGCAGGTCGGACCAAGGCGTGCCTTCGACCGCGAGGCGCAGCCGCTCGAGCTGCTCACGCTCGAGCCGACCATGAAACAGCCCGATCGCTTGGCCCTCCCAGTCCTGCTGCGGTCGGGTCACGACCAGCAGCGCGAGACCATCGTCCTCGAACACGGGCGGGACAAAGCCCGTGTACTCGTCCTCGTCGGGATCGCCGGCGGGCGGCACGAACCCGGTCACGTCGCTGCGCACCCGCAGCCAGCTGGTCCACTCGCGGATCGCAAGCTCGGCTCCATCCTCGCGCAGCTGGGCGTGGCGGCGACCGTGGGTCGAGCACAGGTCGAAGCGAAACGGCGGGACCGTCACTCGGCACCTCGCAGCGGCTCGACGGCCTTGTAGCTGTAGGACTTGCCGGTGTGCTGCGCGACCGCTCGCGCGAGCGCTTGGCAGATGCTGTTGTAGTAGCGGCCGCGGAAGACCGTGCCGCTGCCCATCAACCCGTGCTCGTCGATGCCGGCCTTGGCCCCGTCGCCATTGACGGTCGGGTCGACCGAGGTCGCGCCCTCATACTCGTCGGGGTTGCCGAGGTGGTGGCCGAATTCGTGGAGCACGGTCTCATCGTAGCTCTGGTACGGCCACGCGCTCGCGTTCGCGCGGGCGTAGTTCTGCGCGAGGATGATCCCCTGCTGCTTGCGATCGTTCTCCTCGAACTCGACGCTGCAGCGCACACGGTAGCGGCAACACTCGGGAGCGCGGCCGCGGCACCCGACGCGTTGCAGATCCATCTGGCCGCTCCAGTAGTCTGCGATGAGCTCGGCCCACCATTTCAACGTGGATTTCACGTAATCGGTGCGCTCGGGGAACCCGGCGGCCACAGCTTCGGGCGAGTGGATGACCTCGTCCGTCCACCTGCCCGGGACTGGGTCGGGCCAAGGCTTCTTGCCATACTGGGTCTTGACGTCGTTGCCCTCCCGCCACACCGCCATGCCGTACAGCTTGGTGCCGATCGGGTCGCTCCAGCCCTTGGGCACGTCGACCCAGGCGCCACCGTTCCAGTACACGTAGCCACCTTCGTCGTCGTCGATGGGCTTGCAGTAGCGCCAGTCCTTTGAACCGTAAAACTTGCCTCCGATGTGTCCGCCGGTGCCCTCCGGCACCACGTCGCCGAGGCGAATGATGTAGAAGATCCACCCACGCGTATATTCGATGGTCCCGCCAATCGCGACTTCGTGGTTGCTAACGCTCAGAGCAAAGCGGGAGCGGCCCTCGGTGTAGCGGATTTGCGGCACCTCGGTGATGAAGCGCAGCCGAATCGGTGTCACCGTCTTGGCGCTGGCGAGCGAGGCCTGCAACATCCGCTCGGACTCGACGCCGTCGCCGAGCTTGCGTGGGATCACGTCAATAATCTCGACCCCGAAGGAGCAATCGGGCGCGCTCGGTCGGACGACATCAATGCATTGGGTCGCGCCGTCGACATCATTGTCGATGAACACGGTCTCGGCGCTCGAGCCATCGTAGCCTTCGCAGCGGACCCGCAGTCGAGCCGGCTCGCTACACCAGGCTTCCACGGCATCCCAGCGAATCTCGAGGACGCGCCCGACCGCGGGCCGATCGGGATCGGGCCGCTGCGGCTTCATCGGCTTCATCGGGGGCGCGTGCTTGGGAATCAGCTGGTGACAAGCGTGGGAGCGGCGCCCGCTCCCTCCTTTGCCGCCGCCCCCTTTGTGCGGCTGGCCATCGTCCGCGACCAGGGCCTCGAGCGCCTCGAACATCGTGCTCTCGATCGCAGGTTTAGCGTCGGTCGCCCGCTGCGTCGGACCGCCGCCGCTGTTGAGCAAGATGGTATCGCCACCGATCTCGACGGTGGACGGTGTTAGCGAGATGAAGCTCTGTCCGACGACCAGATCGATGCGGTTGTTGCTCTCGATCACCACATAATCACCGCCCTTGACGGTGACGGCCGAGCTGCCCGCCGCTTCGAGCCTGTCGGCGGTGTGGCTGATGGAGTCGCTGGCTTCGACCAGGATTTCGGTCGCGTTGAGTTGGCGCCGGCCGCCGACGAACTCGAGGTAATTTTCGGTGAACTCCTCGGTGCGATTCCAGACCATCTGCCAATCATCATCGTCGACGAACACGTAGTGGTTCCCCTCGATGCGCTCGTTTCGGTCTCCATGGACGTGGCGGTTGTCGTAGATGGAGGATTCTGCGCTTTCGCTGCCGATCACCTCCTCGCGTCCGCCAAAGCTGGTCTCGTACAGCACCCCGCGCACGTGCAGGTCCATGCGTCGCTGCGCGTGCACGAAGATCTGCTCGCGCCCGGCCTGATCCTCGATGCGCAGCTCGTTGAACCCGTCGCCGCCGAGCGAGCGGGTCTTGAGCGTCGACTTGCTCAGCTCGCTCGGCAGCGGATAGGGCGGGGCGTTGCCGCCGTTGTAGATGGTGCCGGTCACCAGCGGGCAGTCGGGGTTGCCATCGATGAACGAGACCACGACCTCCATGCCGACCCGCGGGATGACCATCGCGCCGTAGCCGTTGCCGGCCCAGATCTGCGCGACCGGGATCCAGCATGAGGCGTGCTCGCCGTCGACCTCGGCGCGCTCGCGATGAAACTCGACGCGCACGCGACCGAGCGGATCGGTGTAGACCTCGTCGGCGGTGCGACCGACGACGACGCCGGTCTGCACGCCGTAGACCTTGGGCCTCGGTGTCCGCGAGGCCGGGCGAAAGGGCCGCGACCTGGGCACGCACTCGAAGCGATTCGAGTAGGCGTCGTGGGTGGCCGACAGCTCACCCGTGGCGCTCGCGTGGTGGTCCACGCGGACGATCAGGAGCGGCTCTGCCCCGATCGTCTCCTGGGGCTCCGCGAGCTCGAAGATCCCGCCGGCCGCGAACCCGATCGCGTTCGCGCGACCGAGGCCGCAGCCGGCCTCGAGCGTGTGGCGCTGCAGCGCTCGCACGGCCATCGACGCGCGCTGATCGAGCTCGGCGCCCGTGAACGACTGGGCCTCGGGATCGTCGACCGGGTCATCGATGATCTGCCGACGCTCGCCGTCGAGGTACTGCTCGGTGGGGACCGAGCGGCCGCGATCGTGGCGCTGCGCCTGACCGCTGTCACGCTGGGCCGGGACCTTCGGGTTGTAGCCGCGCGTGACCACGCGATTGGGGGTTCGTTTGCGCCGCCACTCGAAGCTCTGGAGCGTCTCGCGATCGACCTCTTCCGGGGCGGTCGCCACGATCGGGATCCCGCCGGGCACCAGCAATTCGACGGACGGGAAGCCAGCGTTGTCGTCGATCAAGACCAACGTCTCGCGCTGGCCCTCGTGATCGGGGACGAACACGTACGCGATGCCTTCCTCCTCCATCAGGCGGCTGCAGAACGCGAAGGTCGACTCGCGAAACTGCACGCAGTAGTCGCGGCGGTTGTACTGGCCGCTGATCCGCGACTCGACGTCGAGCTCGCGCCCCCAGGCCGCGAGCGCGGCGCCCAGCACCTCGCGCAAGACCTCGATCACCGTCTGGCCCATGAAGAAGCGCGTGGCGATGTCCTGCTCGAGCATGCGCAAGGCCGGCACCAACCGCACCCGGATCGCGGCGCCGTCGAGCTCGCGCGCGAGCGTCGGCGCGACCACGAAGTCGACCTCGGCGACGACGCCGAAGAACACGCGAGTGAGCCCGTTGCGATCGAGCAGCAGCTCGCAATCGGCTCCGAGCAGCTCGTCGGCGTCGAGCATCGGGTCGTCGCAGATCAGCTCGATCTCGAACTCGTAGGGCGTCGAGATTTCTTCGCGCCCGCGCACGCCGAGCACTTGCCAGCTGACCTCGGCGTGCTGTGGCCACCAAAAGTCGAAGTCGACAGGGCGCAGACGGTGAGCGGGATCTCTGTTCAACGCTGAGGTGTCATCCACCGAGTGCCACCGTAACTGTGGCAAACTATCGCCGTCAACGACCAACCGGGCACGAGGACGTCCTCTGCGCCTCGACCGCGAGGCGCCATGACGGCGACCGCCTCGGATGGTAAAGGTCGCGCCCGAGCGCCGCCCATGACCGACGATCTTCCGCGCCCCTTCGGCCGCTACGTGCTGACTCGCCTGATTGGCGAGGGCGGCATGGCCGAGGTCTATCAGGCCAGCGTGCGCGTGGCCGAGGGGCTGACCAAGTGGGTGGTGATCAAGAAGATCCGAGCGGACTTCGCCGACGATCGCGACTTCACGCGAATGTTCGTCGACGAGGCCAAGATCGCGCTGAGCCTCAACCACGCCAACATCGTCCAGGTGTTCGACTTCGGGCAGATCCGCGGGACCTTCTATCTCGCGATGGAGCTGATCGAAGGCGTGGATCTGATGCGCCTGTTCCACGCCGTGCGTGCGCACGAGGACGCGTTCCCGGCCGTGATCGGGGCCTACGTCGGCCATCAGGTCGCGTCGGGCCTCGCGTATGCGCACCGCAAGTGTGACGACTACGGCGCCCCGCTCGGCATCGTCCACCGCGACGTCAGCCCGCACAACTTGATGCTGAGCTGGGAAGGGCAGGTGAAGATCCTCGACTTCGGGATCGCGCGCACGCGCAAGGCCTGGGACAAGGAGCACTCGCCGCCCGAGATCGAGACCATCAAGGGCAAGGTCGCGTACATGTCTCCGGAGCAGGCGATGGGCCGCCCGGTCGATCAGCGCTCCGACGTCTACTCGCTCGGCGTGGTGCTCTACGAGCTGCTGACCGGCGAGCTGTTGTTCCGCACTCGTGATCGACTCAAGGCGCTCGAGCTGGTGCGGAGCGAGGCGGTGCCGCCGATCCTCGAGCGCGCGCCCGATCTGCCGGACGAGCTCGCGCACATCGTCGACAAGGCGCTGGCCCGCGCGCCCGATCAGCGCTGGGAGTCGGCGCGCGAGATGCAGTCGGCGCTGGCCAACTTTCTGCATCGCGCCGATCCGGTGGTCGACGACGAGGTGCTGTCGGCCTTCCTCGGGCGCTTTCGCGGTGAGGACGGGCAGCAGAGCGGGCTGCGACCGCCGCCCAGCCAGGCCGCGCACGCGTCCGGCCAGCACGGCCGCGCGCACTCGGGCTTCTCGGCGATCGAGACGCGCGAGGTCAACGACAGCGGCATCCCGCTCGGACCGCTGCGCAGCTCGGCTCGCTGCGTGCTGCTGCACGCCAGCTTCGAGCCGCGCGCGGCCTCGGCTGCGGGGGCCAAGCCCAACGTCGCGCCGCTGCTCGAGCTGATCCGCGACGTCGCGTTCAAGCGCGAGGCGCATGTGCAGCGGCTCGACGATCGCGGCGCGCTGCTGGTGTTCGGGACCATGCTGTCGTCGGGCGACGACGCCGAGCGAGCGCTGCGGGTCGCTCGAGCGCTGCGCGAGAGCGTGGCCGAGTACGCGCCGGGGCTCGATCTCGGGCTCGTGCTCCTGACCACGCACGTGGGTCTGGTGCGTGGCGCCGACGGCAAGCTCACCGTCGAGCTGCCCGAGGGTCTGGCCAAGCAGCTCGATCGCGTGGGCCGACACGTGGTCGAGGAGCCGATCATGGTCGCGGGCGAGCTGGTCGAGCGGCTGCGTCGTGCGTGGCGGATCGGCGAGGCCGGCTGGCTCGATCCGCAGATCCCCGAGGAGGCCGCCGGCTCGCCGTGGGCGGCTGACTTCCAGCGCGTGGCGCCCGTGCTGGGCCCGCTCTCGGAGGCGGAGCGCCGCAGCCAGCAGACGTGGATCGGCCGCAAGAGCCTCTACGGTCGCGAGATCGAGCTGAAGATCCTGCGCGACAGCTTCGCCGAGGCGATCCGCGGGCCCGAGAGTCGCAGCCTGCTGATCCGCGGCGCCGCGGGCATGGGCAAGCGTGCGCTCGTCGATCGCTTCGTCTCGTCGCTGCCCTCGGGCGCGTGCGCGGTGCTGCGTGGGGTCGGGCAGTGGTCGACCCGCAACCAGCCGCTCGGCGTGTTCCTGACCTTGCTGCGCCGGTTCTTGCGGATCGAGTCGGACACCCGGCTCGACACGATCGTCCGCAAGCTCAAGGACTACGGCGTCGACGAAGCCGAGCAGCTGGCCGAGGCGCTGGTCTCGGCGCTGGGCCTGTACTTCGGCGAGCGCGGCGGCGATGCCGGGCGGCTCGATCCGCAGCAGCGACGCGATCGCATCCATCGCTTGATCCGTCGGTTGGTGCGGGCGCTGGCGCAGCGGCGGCCCGTGCTGATCGTGATCGAGAACCTGCACTTCATCGACGAGATGAGCCTGGGCGTGCTCGAGGAGTGGGCCGACGCTCGTCACCCGCTGCCGATCCTCGGCATCTCGACCTCGCGCTCGGGGCCGCGGGCCGAGACCTTCGCTGCGCATGAGCACGTCACGGTCGTCGATCTGCACGAGCTCGATCGCACGGCCGCGCGCGAGATGATCCTGCGGCGCTTCGAGGATCCGCGCGAGGCCGAGGAGCTGGCCGACGCGATCCTGGCTCGCACGGGCGGGCACCCCTTGTTCATCGAGGAGATCCTCGCGTCACTGCTGCACCGCGGCACGATCGCCTGGAACGCGCAGGCTCGCTACTTGTTCGTGCGCGAGCGCGGGGCCGAGATCGAGCTGCCGCCGAGCATCGAGGGCGCCCTGCAGGCGCGCGTCGACGAGCTCGCGCCTGAAGATCGCGAGACGCTCTTGGGCGCAGCGATCCTCGGCCGCAGCTTTCGTGCGGGCGAGCTGGCCGAGCTGCTCGATCGTCCGGTCGGGCGCAGCCTCGCGCTGCTGGCCGACGCCGGCCTGGTCGAGCGCGATCAGTCGGGCGAGCGCGGCGAGGTGTTGCACTTCTCGACCGTCAGCCTCCACGAGGTCTGCAAGGCTCAGATCCCGCCGGGCTCGCTCGAGCACCTGCACGGGCGCGCGGCCGAGATCAAGCAATCCCGCGAGGACTACCTGCCCGGGCGCGACGACGGGCCGATCGCCGATCACCTGATGCACGCGGGTCGCTACGCCGAAGCCTACGTGCCGGCCATGCGAGCGGCTCGCCACGCCGACGACGTGGCCGGCAACGTCGAGGCCTACTACTACCTGACCCAGGCTCTGCGCGCGCTCGATGCCGAGGATCCGCGCCGCTTCGCGGTGCTGCTCGAGCGCGAGCCGATCCTGCGCGCGTGGGGCCGTCGGCGCGCGCAGGGGGCCGACATTCGCCAGATGCTCGCGGTCGCCGACGCGATGGACGGGCCCGAGCGCGAGGACAGCCAGGTCATCGCCTCGCTGCGGTTGCTTCGCTTCTATCTCGAGTGCGGTCGCACGCATCGGGCCACGCGGCTGGTGCCGCGGCTGCAGGCCAAGGTCCATGCGTTGCGGGAATCCGAGCCCTATCTGGCGATCCTCGGCGAGCTCGAGAGCGAATTGATGTTCGCGCGGGGCCACTTCGAGGAGGCCGAGACGATCGCCCGCGACGCGCTCGCGTTCTGTGCCAACGACTCCCGCGGCATCGAGCAGCGCGTGCGATTGTTGCGGGCGATCGGCCGCGTGCAGCTCGGCACCGGCCGGCTCGACGGCGCAGGCGAGACCTTCCGCGAGTCGCTGCACCTCGCTCGCAGCATCGGCCATCGCCGGCTCGAGGCCGAGGCGCTCAACAACATCGGCGAGGTCGCCGGTCGCAGCACGCACTATCAAGAGGCGATCGACTGCTTCAAGGCGGCGCTGGCGATCGATCGGGACCTCGGCGATCGCTTCTCGACCGGGGTCAAGCTCGCCAACCTCGGGCTCACCTACACGGCGATTGGGCTCTACCGTCGGGCCGAGCGATACCTGCGAAAGGCCCTCGAGCTGCACGAGGCGATCGGGCATCCGGGGCTGCTCAACGACGTGATGGTCAGCCTCGGGATCGTGGTCGCGCGGCTCGGCGATCCCGAGGCTGCGCACGCGCTGTTGACCGACGCGGCCAAGGTCGCGGCGCGGCGTGGGGACACGCGCACGCAGCTGCG
>DATLLB010000758.1:0-5056 GCA_035538075.1 Enhygromyxa sp. | reverse complement strand
CGAGCCCTGTGACACGCGACGACCGACGGACGACGACGCCTTGGGCGATCTCGTTTATACGCTGACCAACCCCGTGAAGGCCGGGCTCGTGAAGTGGTCGAGCTTGTGGCCAGGATTCACGACTGCGGATTGGCGCTTCGGAGAAAAACGAACCTTCAAGCGTCCGGACTGGTTCTTCGATGACAATGGTCAGATGCCAGACGAGGTCGCGCTGACGCTGGTGCGGCCGCCGATCTTCCGGTCGCTCGATGACGACGCGCTCTATGATCGACTCGTGGGCAAGGTGCGTGCGCGCGAAGTCGAGTGCCAACGAGCGCTCCGCGGAAAGAACCGGCGATTCATGGGATTGCGCAAGCTCGCGCGGCAGCCGTGGAATGTGGCGCCGAAGAGCTTTGAGGAGCGATTCACGATCACGCCGACGGTGGCGGCCTCGAGCAAGTGGTTGATCCTCGCGCAACTACAGCGCGACCGCGAATGGGAGCGCGAATACGGGGCCGCGCGGGCGTTGCTGCTTGCTGGGGAGCCCGCGGTGTTTCCCGCGGGCACGTACTGGATGAGGCGCTTCGCGGGCGCTGCTGTGGCTGCGCAGGCGCCATAATGTGTGGGCAACCGATGACGGCGGGGTCGCGCGAGGCCATCCCGGCGACGTGCATTGGTTCGCTGGCGGCGAGAGCGGTGTCGATGCACAAGCGTGCCCGGATTTTGGGCTTGGTTGCGCCAGGCTGAGCTTCAGTGGGGACTCGAGCGGGGGCGAACGATTGGTGCGCGGCCGCTTCGATGACGGCGCACCAACGAAGACTCCCCGTCCGGATCTCCGTGCAGTGTCGTCGCAAGGGCAATTGCAGACACCTACTCCCCCCGCGCAGCCTTCCTCGCCGCCGCAGCGGCCCGCAGCCGCTCGCCTGCCTCCTCGCGCGCGAGATCATTCGCCCGCCGCTCCGCCAGGATCCGCTTCTTGCTCGCCGCCCACGAGCAGATCAAACACTCCGCCAATTCATGCCACTGCGCGGGACAATGCTCGCGCCCGAAATAGATGATCTTCAAATGTGCATCCGCCCACCGATCCCGCGGAAACACCTTCTTGAGATCCTCCTCGGTCTGCTCGACCTTCTTCCCCTTCGACAACCCCCAGCGCGAGGCGAGTCGATGGATGTGCGTGTCGACCGGAAACGCGGGCTCGCCAAAGGCCTGAGCCATGACCACGCTCGCGGTCTTGTGCCCAACCCCCGGCAAGGACTCGAGCGCCTCGAAGTCGCGCGGGATCTCGCCGCCGTACTCGTCGACCAGCTGCTGCGCGAGCGCCTTGACGCGCTTGGCCTTGGTCGGGGCCATGCCGATGGTCTTGATGTGATGGAGGATCCGCGCCGCCGAGAGCTTGGCCATCTTCGCGGGCGTCGGCGCCTCTCGAAACAGCGCGGGCGTGACCTTGTTGACCCCCACATCGGTGGTCTGGGCCGAGAGCAGCACGGCGATCAGCAAGGTGAACGGATCCACGTGATCGAGGGGGATCGGCGGCGCAGGGTAGAGCTCGTCGAGGATCGCGAGGATCTTCTGGGCCTTCTCGGCGCGGGTCACGAGCGGGAGGGTACTCGATGGACTTGCGCGCCGCTGGCGATCGGCGACACTCCGCCCATGTCCCAGAAGGGCCAATCGCAGGGCAACAAGCAGGGCAAGCAGCACGAGCTGGCGCTCACCAAGCGCAGCGAGAACTACCCGCAGTGGTATCAGGACGTGATCCGCTTCGGTGAGCTCGCCGAGCCCGCCATGGTGGTCAAGGGCTGCATGGTCATCAAGCCGCACGGCTACGCGATCTGGGAGAAGATCCAGCGCGACCTCGACGCTCGCTTCAAGAACACCGGGCACAAGAACGCTTACTTTCCGCTGCTGGTGCCGCAGTCCTTCATCATGAAGGAAGCGGAGCACATCGAGGGCTTCGCACCCGAGCTGGCGATCGTGACGCACGCCGGCGGCGCCCCGCTCGAGGAGCCCTACGTGATTCGGCCGACCTCGGAGACGATCATCGGGCACTTCTTCGGCAAGTGGGTCGACTCGCACCGCGACCTGCCACTCAAGATCAACCAGTGGGCGAACGTGATGCGCTGGGAGCAGCGGACCCGGTTGTTCCTGCGTACGACCGAGTTCCTCTGGCAGGAGGGGCACACGGCGCATGCGACCCACGCCGAGGCGATGGAAGAGGTCCTGCAGATGCTGCACGTCTATGGCGACTTCGCCGAAGAGGTGCTGGCGATGCCGGTGATCCGCGGGATCAAGACCGCGTCGGAGCGCTTCGCGGGCGCGCTCGAGACCTTCTGCATCGAGGCGATGATGCAGGACGGCAAGTCGCTGCAGTCGGGCACCAGCCACGACCTCGGGCAGAATTTCGGCAAGGCGTTCGATGTGAAATTCCAGAACGAGGCCGGCGAGCTCGAGTACGTGTGGCAGACCTCGTGGGGCGTGAGCACGCGGCTGATCGGCGGCCTGGTGATGACCCACAGCGACGATGACGGCTTGGTGTTGCCGCCGCGCGTGGCTCCGATCCACGCGGTGATCATCCCGATCTTCCGCACCGACGAGGAGCGCAGCGCGGTCATGCAGGCGGCCGAGCGGATCAAGGCGGCGCTGGGCGACGTCGACATCGCGCCCGAGCGCGCGCGCTACCGCGACTTCCTCGAGGTGGTGATCGACGATCGCGACATGCGACCGGGCGCCAAGTTCTACGACTGGGAGCGCCGCGGCGTGCCGATCCGCATCGAGCTCGGGCCCAAGGATCTCGACAAGGGCCAGGTCTGCGTGAAGATGCGGGCCGGGGCCGACAAGAAAGAATTCATCGCCGAGGGTGAGTTCCTCGCGACTGCGAAGCAGCGGCTGATCGACTATCAAGCGATGCTGCTGGCGCGCGCGCGCGAGCGGTTGGCCGCCGGGATGGTCACGCTCGACACGTGGGAGCAGTTCGAGCAGACCTTCGCGAACGAGGACAGCAAGTTCGCGTGGTGTCACTGGGACGGCACGGCCGAGACCGAGGCGGCGATCAAAGAGAAGACCAAGGTCACGATCCGCTGCATCCCGCTCGCGGGCCAGGGCCCCGATCCGGAGCCGGGCGTCTGCATCTACTCGGGCAAGCCGTCGACACGCCGCGTGCTGATGGCTAAGGCATACTGATGGACTCGCAGTTCGCCAACCCGCGCACGGTCAAGGCGATCGAGCGCGCTCGCAAGGCCTACGCAAAGTCCAGCGGGCAGTGGGTCAGCTACGACGAGGATGATCCGGCGGCCGAGGCCGAGCAGCTGGCCACGGATGCGCTCGCGCACCTCGACGCCGGACGCTGGGACGAGGCCCGCGCCTGTGCCGAAGCGGCGCAGGCCCTCGCCGAGGACGAAGGCGAGGACGAGGTCTGGCGCGAGTTCGCGTTGTTGGTCGAAGAGGCGGCCGAGATCGGGCGCGCCGAGCCGACCTGAGCTAGACGAGAGAGCCATGCCACGCTCACGCGAGGATCAACTCGAGGTCGCCGGCCTGAGCGTCACCGGCATCGCCGAGGGCGGGGTCGAGACCAACGTGCGCGTGCCGGAGCTCAAGCTGATGTTCGACATCGGCATGTGCCCGCCGGGCGCGCTCAAGTTTCGCCGTCTGCTGGTCACGCATGGGCACGCCGATCATCTCGGCGGGCTGCACTACTACATCTCGCAGCGCGGGATGATGAAGCTGCCGGGGCCGATCATTCATCTGCCGATCGAGATTGCGCCGATCGTCGAGGAGATTCTGGCCGCGTGGTCGCGGATCGAGGGGTTCAAATACAATTACGAGCTGCGGCCGGCCGAGCCGGGCGGGCGCTACGAGCTCGGGCGCGGGCTCGCAGCTCGAGCGATCCGAACCGACCACCGGGTCCCGAGCCTCGCGTGGATGATCGAGCGGACGACCTCGCGGCTGCGCGATGATCTGCGTGGCCGTCCGGGGCCCGAGATCGAGGCGCTGCGCAAGGCCGGCGAGGTCGTGACCCACGAGGTCGTCAAGCCGGTCTTGTGCGTGACCGGAGACACGACAATTGAGACTTTTCTGGCCAACGAAGAGATGCGCAAGTGCCAGGTGTTGGTGCACGAGTGCACGTCGTGGGATGAGCAGCGCGGGGTCGAGTCGACCCGCAGCTGGGGGCACACGCACGTCGACGAGCTGATCGAGCACGCGGAGAAGTTCGAGGGCGAGGCGCTGGTGTTGGTGCACAGGAGCCTTCGGCACTCACGACGCTTCGCGCAGCGCGTGGTGAGGGAGCGGTTTCCCGCGTCGATGCGCGCGAAGGTGTTCGTGTTCGGTCATGACTGACGAGCATTTGGCGGATGTGCTGATCCTCGGCGGGAGCTTCACGGGGATCGAGCTGGTTCGGCAGCTGCGTCGTGATCGACGGGGTCGCGCGCTGGACATCGTGGTCGTCGATCGCCAGGTCGAGCATCCGTACATTCCGCTCGGGCACGAGCTGGTGACGCAGCGGATGCCGCTCGGGCTGGCGCACGACACCATCCTGGCCAGCGATCGCTTCGTCGCCGCGCGACCACCAGCGCGTTGGGTGCAGGGGGAGATCGTCGGCTTCGACCCGAGCACGCACACGGTCACGCTGGTCGACGGGCGCACGTTCTCGGGGCGTTTCGTGGTCGTGGCGCTCGGATCCGAGGTGCGACCGCCCGCGAGCTTGCCCGGCGCCGAGCGAATGCTCGCGTACAAGTTCGCTACTCAGCTCGCGCAAGCCCATGGCGCGCTGCAGCGGCTGCTCGAGGGTGAAGGCGAGACGCCGACCATCGTGGTCGCGGGCGGAGGGATCAGTGGAGTCGAGATCGCTGGCGAGCTCGCCCACTTGACCAAGGCGCGCCCGCTCGGCTGGCGAGCGCCAAAGGTCGTGCTCGTGCACGGCGGCGAACGACTGCTGCCGGACCTCACCGCGCGCGCAGGCAAGAAGGCCGCCGCCGCGCTGCGAGCCCAGGGTGTCGAGCTGCACCTGCAGACGCGGCTGCTCGGCGTGGATGAGCGCAGCGCGATCCTTCGGACCCCGGCGGGCGATCGTACGCTCGCC
>DATLLB010000757.1:0-19450 GCA_035538075.1 Enhygromyxa sp. | reverse complement strand
CAAGCGCGAGGCCGTGGCGATCCTCGAGCGCGCGCTCGGTCCCGATCACATGGATCTGGCGACCTTGCTGTCGACCAGCGCCAACATCCACGCGATGCTCGGGCAGCACGAGCAGGCCCGCGCGCTCTACCAGCGGGCGATGGCGATCATCACCAACGCGCTCGGGCCGGAGCACCGACGCACGCGCGCGATCGGGCGACGTCAGGCGAATTTCTTTTACAACCAGGGCCAGCCCGATCGGGCAGAGGCGGCGCTCGCCGACGATGACTCCGACGAGGCCACGCTCGCGCGCGCACGCTGGGCGATCGTGATCGGCGAGCTCGAGCGCGCCAAGCAGCTGCTCGCGCTGCTCGGCGATCCGCTCGAGCATGCGCGCGACGGCGTGTGGAGCGATGACCCGTGGCTGCGTGGCGAGCTGTTGCTCGCTCACGCCGAGGTCGCGCTGGCCGAGCGCAGCTTCGCGCGGGCGCGGGCGCTGGCCGAAGGTCTGCGCGCGCTCGGGGAGCCGCTCGCGTTCTTCGAGCTCGCGGCGCTGGTGATCGAGGCCGAGCTCGAGCTCGCGAGCGGCTCGCTGACGGAGGCGACCGAGCATGCGCTCGCACGCGAGCTCGAGCAGCCGGGTGTGCCTCCGGCCCGACGCGCGCGGGTGCTGCTGCTGCGCTTGCGTACCGCCGACGCGAGCGCGCGCGAGCAGGCGCGCGCGGAGGCCCTCGTCGCGCTGCAGACCGCCTACGGGCCCGCGCACCCGTACCGTCGCGCGCTCGAGGTCGATCAGCCCTGACGGCGACGCAGGCCGAGCAGGCCGAGCAGCGCCAGCAGGCCGAAGCCGGTCGGCGTGCTGCGATCGGTCGCGCACGAGCAACCGTCGGCGCTCTCGTCGACGCCGGCCTCGTCGCCGGTCTCGCCGGTCGGGTCGCCGTCGCCATCACCGGTCGGATCGCCATCGCCATCGCCGGTCGGATCGCCGTCACCATCACCGGTCGGATCACCATCACCGTCGCCGGTCGGATCACCGTCACCGTCGCCATCACCCGGCTCCACGCCGCCACAATCGACCCCGACCAATTCATCCGCGCGCTGATTGAGGTACTCCTCGATCGCGGTATAGCCCGAGTCCATCACCGTCGAATGATCGTCGCCGTCGTTCGGGTCGAGGCCGTGCTCGCTCTCCCAGCTGTCGGGCATGCCGTCCTGATCGGCGTCGGCCGGGGCGCTGCCGGGGCTCAGGCCGTCGAGCAGATCCGCCGGGTAATATCCGCCCCAACCCCCGCTGCCGTCCTCGGTCTGGTCGACCGCGCGCAGCGTGACGATGTCGCGCGGGAAGGCGCCAGCGCAGTCGAGCACGCGATCGTACGCCTGCTCCGACGGCTCGGCGCCGACCGCCACCCAGTCCTCGAACGGCGACTCGCCGGCGAAGTCGTAGGGCGTGTCGCTGCGATAGCTCTCGTCCAGATAGAGGTACTCGAAGCTCGGATGGGCGAAGGGCTCGGTCCAGGGGTTGTCGACGCTGCCGACGAACACACCAGGATCGTCGACGTAATTGTCGTCCATCCAATAGCCGAGGTCCGCCGCGCCGCCTTCGTTCTCATCGTCGAAGAAGAACGGGAAGAGGTCGTCCTCCTCGCCGCGCTTGTAGTAATTGCCGACGATCTCGAATGGCCCAGACGCGGGGTTGTGATGCACGAATCCATGCCGCGGATCGTGGACCACGTTGTTGACGATGTTGGCCGGTCCGTTGGCGATCGCCGGGTTGCGGTTCTTGTTGTGGGCGAAGAGATTGTGGTGGACGCTGGCCCGCAGGCCGTCGGGGCCGTTGATGAGGCCGTAGTTGTGCTCGCCCTCCGGGTGGCCGTCGGTGGCCGCGAACGCGATCACCGACCATTGCACGGTCACGTCGCGGGCCTCGTAGAGATCGACATTCTCGTCGACGCCGTTGGCGACGGTTACGTGATCGAGGATCACTCGGGAATTGCGGGAGAACTGTACGCCGTCGAATTGCTGCCCGTTGCCCTCGGCGGGGCCCGGGACCACGCGAATGTGGCGAACGATGATGTTCTGGACGTCGGTATCATAGGCGCCGTAGAGGCGGCCCTGAATCGTGATACCTGCGCCGGGAGCCGACTGCCCGGCGATCGTGACGTCGCTGTGGTTGATCTCGAGCAGGTCGGCTTCGATCACCCCGCTGACGGCGAATACGATGATGCGCGGACCCGGGGTGTCGAGCGCGGCTTGGAGGCTGCCCGGACCGTCGGCGGCGAGCGTGGTGACGATCAGGACTTGACCACCGCGACCGCCGGTCGCGACGGAGCCAAAGCCCTGCGCGCCCGGAAACGCGGGCACGGCTGCGGCGTCACCGGGAGCCACGAGCAGACCGGCGAGCAAGAGCGGGAGCGAGAGAGCAGGGAAGGGGAGCGAGCGCATGTCGGGTGGACGCTGCGGTCGAACGAGCCGATCACCAGGAGTTGCGCGCCCTTGCTCGCATACAAAAAGATCGAAGCAGCGCGGCTGGTGGGGTCGGCGTGTGGTAGCGTACGGAGCTGATGACAATGCTTCGCGGGGTGCTGGTCGGGGTCGTGGTGCTTGGTCTCGCCGGGTGTGGAGCCGCGCCGGTCGACGACGACGCGGATGCGACCGAGACTGGGTCTGGGTCGGAGAGTGGGGACGGCGATGGCGATGGCGATGGTGATGGTGATGGCGATGGCGACGGTGATGGCGATGGCGATGGTGACGGTGATGGCGATGGCGATGGCGACGGCGAGGCCCCGAGCGTGCTGTTTGTCGGGAACAGCTACACCTTCGCCAACGACCTCCCTGCGATCGTCGCCGCGCTCGGTGAGGGCTCGCCGACGCCGCTGATCACCGACGCGCTGACCATGGCGGGCGCGCGGGTGATCGATCACGTCAACAATCCAGCGCTCGCCGACAAGCTCGCGCTGGGCTTCGACGTGGTCGTGATTCAGGGGCAGAGCTTCGAGCCGATCCTGGACTATGCGACCTTCGAGGCCGGCGTCGTCGAGCTGGCGGCGATGGCCGGCGACGCGCGCGTGCTGTTGTTCGAGACCTGGCCGCGGCAGGACGGCAACTCGGATCTCGTCGGGCTCGAGATGACCGTCGAGGAGATGTATCAGGGGCTGTCGAGCGGCTATCTGCAGGCTGCCCAGGCGAGCGGCAGCGAGGTGGCGATGGTCGGCGGCGCGTGGATGTCCGCGCTGCAGGTCGAGCCGGCGATCGAGCTCTACGTGCAAGACGGGAGTCACCCCGCGATCGCGGGCAGCTATCTGGCGGGCTGCGTGTTCTTTGGGAAGCTCACGCAGGAGTCGTGCTCGACCAGCGGATATGCGCCTGCGCAGCTCGACACCGCGGTGGTCGAGGAGCTGAGGATGATCGCGGACGTGACCAACGGGATCCGTCCGGGACCGTGATCCGCGTCTATACTCCGCGCATGCGGAGCGACGATGAACTCCTGGAGGCGTGGCGGGCCGGTGACAAGCGTGCGGGCAAGGAGTTGTTCGGGCGCTACTACGACGCGATCGACCGGTTCTTCCGCAACAAGGTTGGCGACGAAGCTACCGACTTGGCGCAGAAGACCTTCCTCGGTTGCCTCGAGAGCGTCGAGCGCTACCACAACCAGCAGAACTTCCGAGGTTGGTTGTTCGCGATCGCCTATCGGCAGCTGTGCAAACACTACCGTTCGCGTGCGAGCGACATGGCGCGCTTCGACTTCGAGACGGTGACGGCCTACGATCTCGATCCCACGCCGACGTCGATCATCGCGCGCTCGCAGGACGAGCAGCTGTTGCTCGAGGCGCTGCGCAAGATCCCGATCGACATGCAGGTCGCGCTCGAGCTGCACTACTGGGAGCAGATGTCGGACGCCGAGATCGCCAGCACGCTCGAGCTGCCGTTGGGGACGGTCAAGAGCCGCATCCGGCGGGCACGACTGGCCTTGACCGAGCGCCTCACCGAGCTGGCCAAGTCGCCCGAGCAGCTGCGGAGCACGCTCGACAACCTCGAGGCCTGGGCGCAGCAGGTCCGCGGGCGGGCGCTCGCGCCCTGAGCGGCTGTGCAGGCCAAGCTTCCCCCGCTCAGCGGCGGATTAATCCGCCGCGGTCGCCACGGTATTACCTCGGCGGGGGATTCGACATGCATGACCATCTTCGCCACCTAATTATCGGTTCATCACTGGTCTTGGGCGCTTGCGAGCTCGAGGCCGAGACCGAGCTCGAGCAGCCTGCGCTCGGCCAACCGACCGAGCACGACGCCGTCGACGAGATCGCGAGCTCGAGCGAGGCCGAGCTGCGGCTGATCGACGGGCTCGATCCCGACTGCGTGGACGTGAACGGGCCGATCATCGTGCGCATCGACCCGTACACCACGACCTGCGAGTTCGACGGATTCGCGACCTTCGACGCGAAGTGGGACCACGTCACGTTGTTCGAGGCCGGCTCGCCGATGCTTCAGGCGCTCGGCGCTACGCTCCCCCTCAATAGCCCGCTGCGGGAGTTCTGCCGCTACGAGTACGTTGGCCCAGCCAGCTCCCGCGAGGCTGCGTACATCGACTTCATGGGCTACCTCAAGGGTGTCGAGCCACCCGAGGGCGTCGATGGAGACGGGGCCGCGATCGATTGCCCGGTGATCGCACCGATGACCGATCAAGGCCTCGACACCGCCGCCGGGCGCGAGGCGCTGCACGAGGCGTTCATGGCCAACATCCACGCGCTCTCGGCCGCCGACATGGCGAACGTCGTGCAGAGGGAGATGCGCTTTGTGCTGCTCGATACGGTCGACGAGGGCGTCGCGCCCTACAACGAGCATGGCCTCCACCTCGAACAATTGATCGCCGACATCGCCTGCCCGGCGAGCCCCGCCACGTGCCTGAGCTGGATCAAGCACGTGCTGGTGATGCCGCGCAAAGCCGACGAAGACTACTCGGTCGCGCACTGGAACGACGGTGGTGGCGACATCGGCTACGTGAACGAATTTTCGGCGCAGCTCGTGTACGGGCTGCTGGACTGGGCCGGGCCCAACCTGCTGCTGCCGATCAACCAGCGCACGCGCCTGGTCATGAGCGCGGCGGTCGGGGCCGATCCCAACCATCCAATCGCCACCGATCCCGATTATGCGCCTGGGCAATCGATGATCGATGCGCTGGAGGCCGCGTACTGCATGGGCGCGGTGGTCTACGCGGCCGCGGGCAACACCCGCGACAGCAGCTGCCCGAATGCGGAGACGCAGATGCTCGCGCCCGCGAACCTCGAGAGCTTCGCCGTGCCGACGGCGGCGCAGTGCAGCTCCTGGGGCTATGCCCCGGACCGGTCGCCGGTCTCCACGTACACGGTCGGAACTCCGCTGATTCACGCGATGGGCGGCCTCGACGGGAATGACCGGGACATCGCCAATCAGCGTGAAGATGCGCATCCGCGCATGCACGCGACCGCGTCGGGGGCGGTCCACAGCAACGGCAGTGGAGCGATGACCGGGACCTCGGTCGCGGCGGCTGTTGGTGCCGCCGCACACTTTTTGAGGTGGACCATCAACCCCAACATCCCCGGAGCCTACGTCGCGCGACGATTCTACAATACTGGTCATGACATCGGTGAGGTCGCGGACTCCGGCATGTACGTCACCCAGCCCATTCGTCGGCTTGCAATCTGCCAGGGGATGTCGGATTTGCTGCCGCTCACTTGCGCACCGCTGCCGCCCGATCCCCACGGCAATCTCGACGACTACGCGCTGGCCATCGAGGACGCGATCGCCGATGCCGACTTCGCCGGGCTCCTGCTCCCGGAAGAGCCAATCAGCTCACCGCTCGTCGGCGACCAGCCCGACTGCAGCGAGGGACCGGCCCTCGACGTGTTCGTCAAGCCGCAGCCGGACCGGCCTGTGTGTGCCTACTGCGAGGGCACCGTCGGGGGTGGCGGGGCGATGAACGCCCACATGCTCAACATGAGCATCGCCAGTGAGCAGTGGGCAAGCGATCTCGAGGTGACGGGGGCCTACCTGCATGTCTACGCCGGGGACGGGAGCACGACGACCTTCAACCTCGCGGACGTCGTGGACGAGATCAACGATGCGGTCCCTGCCAATGTCATTCAGGTGCCCTTCACGTTCGTGGCACCGATCGCGGCATCGCTCGAGTTCAGCTACTACGACGCGCTCAACGATAGGTACGTCAAGCAGGCCAACCCGATCCCGCTGCTGTGGCCGATGTGACGCGCTCAACGGCCATGGCTGCGCTCGCAGGCCGCGTAACCCAACGCGGCCTGTTCTTCGTCATGGCCCAGCTCATGGATGCGGTGCTCGACGCTCGGGCAAAAATTGGTTGCCGCCTCGAGCCGCGCGCGTAGCTGATCGGGATCGCGGAGCAGCAGGTCGAGCTGCCAGAGCCGCGCGGTCCCGTCGGTCGCGCCCGAGACGAGCCGACGACCGCCGTCGATCACCGCCACGTCGAGCACGCCGCTCGAGCCATGGCCGGTCAGGATCAGCGGCGGCGCGTCGTCGTCGAGCGGCCAGATCCGCAAGCTGCCGTCGGTCGAGGCCGTGACCACGCGATCGTCGGGTAGTAACGCGCCGTCCCAGATCACGTTCGAGTGACCCTCGAGCACGCGCAGCAGCGTGCCGTCGCGCGTGTCCCAGACGCGCGCGCGATGATCGGCGCAAGTCGTGAGCAGTCGATGCCCGCTCGCGTCGAAGCTGATGCTCTGGATCTCCTTGCCATGGCCGGCGAGCGTGAGCGGCTCGCCGGTCCAGTCGGTGCTCCACAGCCGCGCGCTGCCGTCATCGGATCCGGTCGCGAGCGTGTGGCCATCGGGGCTGCGCGTGAGCACCGAGATCTTGCCCGTGTGGCCGCGCAGGATGTGCTCGACCTCGCCGCTCGCGGCGTCCCATACCCGCACCGTGCCGTCGTGCGAAGCGGTGACCAGCTGCGCGCCGTCCCGATCGAAGTCGACGCCGAACACCGGGCCTTCGTGACCGCGCAGCACCGCGATCGAGCTCCCGGTCTCGGCGCTCCAGATCCGTGCGGTGCCGTCCAACGAAGCCGAGGCCACCCGCGCACCGCTGGCGTCGAAGCAGACCTGCCAGACCGGCTTGTCGTGACCAACGAGGCGGTGCTGCGGTGTACCGGTGACGGACCACAGCACCACGTCGCCGTTGAACGCTCCGGTCGCGACGCGCTCGCCATCGGGCGAGAATGCGGCGTCGAACAGCGTGACCTCGCCGGGCAGGCGCGCGAGCGCAGTTCCGTCTCGGGCGCTCCAGATCCGCACGCTGCCATCCGACGACGCCGTCAGTATTCGGTCGCTGGTCGTGTCGACACGGACGCGCCGCACCGCCTCGTCGTGTCCGACCAGCCGGGTCGCGAGCGAGGGCCGCTGCACGTCCCAGAGCCGCACGGTCGAGTCGTAGGATCCGGTCGCGAGCCAGCGACCGCTGGGATCGAGCGCGACGTCGTAGATCGACAGACCATGGCCGACGAACACCTTCGGGACGCCGCGGCCGTCGCTGCGGGTCAGGCGAGCGGTGCGGTCGAACGAGCCGCTGGCCAGCCACGCGCCGTCGGGCGTGAACGCCAGCGACCACACGCCGGCGTCGTGGGCAGGCAGCGAGATCGCGACGTGGGGAGCGTCGAGCGAGCTGATCAAGATCGTGCCGTCGACGCTGGCGGTGGCCAGCCGCGAGCCGTGGACGTCGAGCGCAGTGATCTCGTGAGCGTGGCGGGCGACGATCGTGCCGCTCGGCTCGCCGTCGAGCTGCCACACCCGCGCGGTGCCGTCATCCGAGCCCGTCAGCGCGCGTCCGTCATCCAGCATTCGCGCCAAGAAGATCGGGGCGCCGTGACCTTCGAGCACCTGCACCGGACCGTCCGCGTCGGTCAGCGACCAGACCCGCGCGCGTCCGTCCTGCGACCCGGTCAGCACGCGGGTCCCGTCAGCCGCAAACGCGACGACGTTGACCTCGCCGCCGTCGGCTCGCAGCACCGACGTGCGACCGGAGTCCAGCTCGTGAATCTTCACGGTCCCGTCGTTCGACGCGCTCGCGAGGCGCCGACCGTCGGGACTGAAGGCGATGCTCTTGACCGCGAGCCGATGACGCTCGAGCGAGCGGCTCTCGCCCGAGTCCGTCGACCACAGGCGAACGCTGCCGTCCTGGGCACTCGACGCGAGCAGGCGCCCGTCGGGGCTCAGCGCCAATTCGGTGATCGCCTTGCCGTGGCTGACGATCCGCTCACCGACGCCGCTGGGCACCGCCCAACGCCAGACCTCGCCGTCGTCCGAGCCGGTGTACAGCCAGGCGCCATCGGGCGCGAACAGGACCGGCACGATGGCGCCGCGGTGCCCTTGCAGCACGGCGTGCGCGAGCGGCTGGCCGAGTAGCTCGTTCGCCGTCGAGATCCACTCGGAGTCATCGCCCACGTCGCCTTCGACCTCGCGCAGCAACGCGACTGCGAGCGCGGGATCGTGGCGCTCGACGATCTCGTGCTTGGGCCGATACGAGCGGACCACGTTCATGCGCGTGCTGTCTCGCGCTCGCCGGGCGTCGTCGTTGGCCTGCGCGAGCCCTCGCTCGCGCTCGATCTCGAGCAGCTGCTCGGTCAGGCTGTTCCAGTAGCGCTGCCGCGCGTTGCGATGCAGACCGCTCGCGGCCAGGCCGATCAGACCGGCGAGCGTGACGAGCACGGCGAGCCCGAGCGAGAGCGCGAGCATGATTCGACGGCGGCGCGCCTCGGGGTCGCGCGCGAGCACGTCGAGCATCTCTCGCATCGAATCCCAGCGCGCGCTCGGATCGGCCGCGAGCGCGCGCAGCATGACCTCGCGCAGCCACGTCGGAACTGCGCTGTCTTGCGGTGGGCTGGCCACCTTGCCGGCCGCGACCTCCATCGACAGCTCGAGCAACGTGTTGCCCCCGAACGGTCGCGTGCCATAGAGGCCCTCCCACAGCGCGACGCAGAAGCTGAACTGATCGGCGCGCGCGTCGATCGTGGCCCCACGAAATTGCTCGGGGGCCATATATGCGGGGGTACCGAGCACGGCGCCCGGTCGCGTGAGCGGGACGCCGAGTCGATTGCGCTGCGATTCGGTCGTCGCCGGGTCGGCCAGATCCGGCGGGAGGTTGTAGCTGTTGGCGAGGCCGAAGTCGGCCACGCGCACGCGTCCGTCGTTGCCGACGAGCACGTTGTCGGGCTTGAAGTCGCGATGCACGACGCCGGCTTCATGCGCCGCCGCGAGCCCCTCACCGGCCTGCAGAAACACCGCGAGCACCTCTCGCCAGTCATGCTTGGTTCGCGTCAGCCACTGGCGAAGATCCTCGCCGTCGACGAACTCCATCGCCATGAACACTTGCTCGTCGTGGATCCCGACCTCGTGGACCGTGACGACGTTGGGATGCGAGAGCCGAGCCATCACCTGGGCCTCGCGCTCGAGCCTGACTCGACCCTCGGACGACGCGACGGTGTTGCGCAGCAGCTTGACCGCGACGCGGCGATCGAGCTGCTCGTCATACGCGACATAGACGACCCCCATGCCGCCCGCACCGAGCTTGCGCACGATCGTGAAGCGGCCGATCTTGGTCGATGCGATCGGCTCGTCGAACAGCGCGGCCTCGACCGCCGCCCGACGCTGGCGCTGCTCGACCCCGCCGTCGTCACGCTCGGCCAGCGCTGCGAACCTGGCCTGCAGCTCGGCGGCCCGCTTCGCGGAGTCGAGCTCGTCGGCTTGCTGAGTGTCGTCGAGTGCCATACCGAGGCTTGGCCCAAATTACGATGACGCACTCGCGCTGACCAATCGCTCGCACAAAAGTGCCGTGGCGACGCATCCATTCGAGGGGCGGTCGGTATTACCGGTTCATGACGAAGCACATCATCCTCGCCACCGCACTGTTCTCGACCACGATGATCGTCGCCTGCGACGAAGGCTCGCCGGCACCCGAGGCGGAGCTGGACCAAGAAGCCGAGCCGGGCTCGGTCGATGTCGACGCGGCGATCATCGACGCCGGTCAGCTCGACGCCAACGAGCTGGCTTGCGGCGACAAGACCCTGGCCTCCATCGTGACCGAGAACAACGACCACTACGTCTTTTGTGCCACGCCGGACGGCGATTCGATCGTGATCGAGTCGCTGTGGGACGGCGCGGAGCGAGAGAGCCTGCTCGAGCAGATCCAGCGCCCCGCCGATGTGTTGCGGGCCGTCTATCCGGTCGGTGAGGAGATTCCGGCGGCACTGCTGGATGCGCTGGAGGTGGGCGCGGTCGACTTCGCGAATTCGGCGTTCCCGATCCGCCGCGGCCGCGTCGATCCGACGCTGCCCGTCTTCCGTGCAACCTGCTCGACGCCGGATCTTGGTTTCACTGTGCCCGGCAGCTACGATCCCGAGTTTGTCACGGACACCACCGAATGTGGCTTCGTCCATGCTGCCGATAGTTCGGCACACAACGAGGGCTACCACCAGCGCACGTCGTCCTTGGCGACCGTCGCGCTCAACCACGGGATGGCGGGCCCTCACCTACCGCCGGAGTACTACTACGCCGACGAGGACGAGACGGATCAGGCCGCTCGCTACGGCCGTGCGAAGGTGCACTCGTGTGGCGGCACCACGACCTTCGAAGGTTGGTGGCGCGGTGCGCCGGGCGTGGGGAGCTGGGAGGACATGACGACCTACAACGTGCCCAGCGGCAGCGTGTACTTGATGAAGTGGTACGGGAACCCGCAGCACAGCTTGTGGATGGGGTACGACTCCGACGACATGCGCTTCAAGGCGACCGCGACCGGTGGTTCCAGCTTCGGCTCGAACTTCTTCTTCGCCAAATTCGCGTGGGGTACCAGCTGCGATTTGGTGTACTGACCACCTGATTCGAGCTCGGCGCGGGGGTGCTCGCGCCGAGACCTCGAATTATGCACACACGTCGGCCATGCAGGCGTTGCACTCGATCGTCAGGCCGTTCGCGGTGCACGGCAGATCGCCGCAGCCCGGGCACTCGCAGCCGATCGGGCCTTCGCCGCAGCTGTTCTCGACGCAGCTTCCGCTCGGCGCTCCGGCGACCGTCATCACGCAGATGAAGCCCGGCGCGCAGGTCTCTTGCTGGCAGAAGACCTCCTCGCACGCGCGCGTGTCGACGTCCCAGCGCTGGTCATCGCGGCACGTGGCAGTGGCCACGCCGACGTCGTCGCAGCTCATGTACGTGCACGTGGCGTAGGTCTGCTCGCAGGCGTCGTCGTGGAGCGGGACGACGTCGGGACAGGTGAAGCCGAGGCCGTCATCGGTCTCGTTGCCCTCGGACTCGGCGCCCGAATTCTCCCCGCACGCACCCACGCCCAGCACGAAGACGAACCCAATCAATCGTCGCATCGCTCAGTCCACCTTGGGCGCCTCGGGCGGGTGCTTGGCGTCGGGCACGTGGGCGCGCAGGGCCTTGGCGTCGATCACCTTCTGGGCGATCAACAGGTCGCGCAGGGCGATCAGCTCGTCGCGATGCTCGCGGATCAGCGTGCGCGCCCGCGTGCGCTCGCGGTCGAGCAGCGCTCGAATCTCGCCGTCGATGATCTCGCGGGTGCGCTCGGAGACCTGCTCGTCGACCCCGAACGCTCGCACCTCGAGTGAGCCGCTCGGCTGCAGGCCGTAGCTCTGCACGAGCGCGCGAGCGATGTCGGTGGCGCGCTCGAGGTCGTGGCCGGAGCCGATCGTCAGGCGCCCGAGCAGCTCCTCTTCGGCCTCGCGGCCGCCAAACAGCGTGGTGATGGCGTCGACCAGCTGATCGTGCGTGACCACGTACTTGTGCGCCCGATCGGCGTAGCGCACGAAGCCCAGCGCGCCGGTCAGGTCGCCGCGGATCGAGATGCGATCGATCGCGGGCGAGTGCTCGGTGTGGAGGGCGACGATCGCATGCCCACACTCGTGGGTGGCGACGACCAACTCCTCCTCCGGGGTGAGCTTGGGGAGATCCAAATTGGCGGTCAGCGCCCGCTCGACGTCGGCGATCGTGGTCTCGTCCGTTCGCCCGTCGCGAAGCCGCTGCCGCGCGACCGCACGGCACAGCGCCTGGATGTGATCGCCGCTCCAGCGCCCGGAGTAGGCGTCGCTGCCCTCGATCGGGTGACCGGTCTGGCGGACGGCGTGGGTCAGCGCGTCGGGGCTCAGCTTCAGGCCGAGGCGCTGATCGTAAATCTTCAGGATCGCCTCGCGGTCGTCGGAATTGGGGTAGGGGATGTGCAGGTGGAATTCGAAGCGACCGGGTCGCAGCAGCGCCGAGTCGATCGACTCGACGTAGTTGGTGGTGCCGATCACGAACACCATCTCGTTGCTGCGAAAGCCGTCCATCTCGGTCAGCAGCTGGTTGACCATCGAGTGCTCGACGCCCGAGCCGGTATAGGTGCCACGCTGGGCGGCGAACGAGTCGAGCTCGTCGAACACGATCAGCGAGGGCGCGCTCTGGCGAGCCTGGATGAAGATGCGCCGCAGGTTCTCTTCGCTCTCGCCGACCCAGCGGCTCTTGAGCTCGGGGCCGTTGACGACCTGCACGGCCGCGCCGAGGGCCGACGCGATCGCCTTGGCGAACAGCGTCTTGCCGGTGCCGGGCGGGCCCCAGAAGATCATGCCGCGCGGGATCAGGCTCTCGATCCGGCTGATCTGCTTGGGGTCGTCGAGCGCCTCCTTGCGCTTGATGATGTCGAGGATGTCGTCGGTGATCTTGCGCTTGACCTCGGCGTAGCCGCCGATGTCGTCGGTGAGCGAGAGCTCGGGGACCGAGAGCTCGCCCTCGAGCGTGGCTTGCCGAATCTGCGCCCAGATCGGTGTGGCGTCCTCGGGGTAGTCCTCGCCCTCGAGCGAAGCCAGCAGCTGACGCAGGCGGATCGCATGCACGCCGGAGACGTGCTTGTAGAGCTTGTAGATGTCGAGCCCGCCGCGGCCGAGCTTGCGCGACTCCTTCTGCGTGACCAGGTGCTGCACTCGCTCGCGCGCGACCCCGACGATGCTGATGCGGTGCTGAAAGAGGTTGGCGATCACCTTGGGCAGCGAGAACGAAGCGTCGCGAAAGCCCAGCCACAGGATGTTGGGGTTCTCGTACAGCAGCGCGACGACCTCGCGGGCCTCGCTGGTCAGACCGCCGCTCGAGGTGGTCAGCAGGTCGAGATGTGGCAGCACCATCACCCGCCGCTCCTCGCCCTCGTCGTGGGTACCGCCGCGGACCGAGTCGCGCAGCTGGTTGATCATCGTCGGCACCAAGCCCATCGGCATCTGCCCGGGCTGCGGCGGCACGCGGCCGTCGATGTACACGCAGCGGATCTGCCGACGACGCAGGCGGTCGCGCAGCGCCGAGTAGAAGAACGCGACCAGGCCCTTGTCGCACTCGATCAGGACCGGGAGCCCGCGGCCGAGCGCTTCGGCGGCGCGGCTGAGCTCGTCGGGGTAGGCGGCGTCGACGGCCGCGCGCAGCGAGAGCTCGGAGGGGAGTTCGGCTTCGGGGATCAGGCGGCTCATATGGGGATCAGATCTTCACGCGAATGGTCAGCGAGCCGGTCTCGGGGTCCTCGCTGACCTCCTGCACTTCGCCCATCGACGCCGCCTTTTGCTTGAGCGCCTCGGCGGTCACGCGGTTGCTGATCTGATCGAGCTCCCGGCGAAGGTCGTCGAGCTTGCCCTCGAGCGCCTCGGTGACCTGCGCCTGCAGATCTTTTTCGTGTTGCTCGGCCTCGCCCTCGAGCTCGCGCAGCAGCGACTGGCGGCCGCGCTCGCGCGAGGTCGCGTCGTTCTCGGCCCAGGCCTGGATGACGCGCTCGCGCTCCAGATCGAGCTCGGCGTCGGCCTGCGCCGACACGGTCACGGTGCCGGTCTTCGGCTCGACGCGAACCTCGACGCCGTCCTCGTCGACGCGCACCCACTGGCCGTCCTCGCGCTTCTCGAAGCCGGCGGCCTGCAGCTCGCGCTCGAGCAACGCCGAGGTCTGCTCGGGCGGGAGAATCTCGAGGATCTCGAGCTTGGACTGGATGCCGTCGTCGACCTTGATGTGTCGGCGGAGCGATTCGGAGATGCGGATTCGGTAGGCGCGGCTCATGGGATCTCCGTCAGGGCGCGGCAGGTTCGGTCGCGCCGAGCGAGTGTAGCGATTCGAGCGTCTTGGCGAGCGTCGCCGCACGATCGAGGATCGCAGCGGGCAGGGCAGGGTGTTGGTGGTGCTGCTCGGCGGGCGGCTCAGGCCGCGCGCGCAGGTACTGCCAGCTCGACAACAGGAGCTGCGCAGCTTCGTAGTCGTCGTCGAAGTGGGCGACGACCCCGGCTTCGTCGAGCCACACGCCGAGTCGACCGACGCCGCGCAAGAACGCAGCCGCGGCCGCGAACGCGGTCTGCCGAGCGGCGAGCGGAGCCTGGACGCTGAGCGAGCGGATCCACCAGCGATGGTCGGGGCTGCGGCGCTCCGGTCCGCGGGCGAGCAGCTGGCGGGCGGCCTCGGCGAGGAAGCCGGCGAGGTCGCGGCGATGCGGCTCGACGCGATCGAGCGCGGCGAACCAAGCTCCCAGCACCTGGTCCTGCGCGCGACCGATGCGGGTCATCTCCTCGAGCATCACGATCGTGCCCTTGCGCTGCTCGGTCTCGATCCAGCGCGCGGCGAGGCTCGACTGCAGCGCCTCGACGATGATCGCACCGGGCCCCTCGGCGAGCGTGCGAAAGTCGAGCTGCGGGAGCGCATCGCCGTCGCGGGCGAGGAACTCGACGAAGCCGAGCTGGCACAGCGGCGAGCGCAGGAATGCAGGCTGGTGGATGTCGAGGCCCGCGCGGGTGAGCTGCTCGCAGGCGAGGTAGTGCAGCACGTCGTCGGCCAACGTGGTGTCCGAGCGGCGCTCGAGCGCCCGCGTGGGGCGGACGAGGTCTTCACCGTGCAGCCACGTCAGCAGCTCGAAGCTGGCCGGGCCGAAGTTCAGCGGCGGCAGCGGGCTGTGGCGCTCCCACAGGCGCCCGCGCTTGCCGTGGCCGTCGACCAGGAAGCGACGCGTCTCCCAACCACCGGAGCGCACCAAGCTCGCGATCACCCCGCGCGCGAGCGTCTGCTGCAGGAGGGTCATCGCGGTCGGGCCGATCGCGTCGATCGGCTTGGCCGCGCGCGTGCGGGGTGGCGGTCGACCGGTGCCGACCAGGCCGCGCGCGAGCTTGAGCAGCTCGTCCTCGCTTCGTGCGACGCGAGGCGGGAGCCGAGGTTCGCTCACTTCTGCCACGGCAACCCCTTACCCCACGGCCAGCCATTGATGATCAGCTCGCCGTCGCGGATGCGCAGCTCGATGGTCTCGCCCTGCGAGAACTCGGGCTGCGCCGGGTGGTGACGCGCGCTCAAGAAGTGCAGGCGCTGGTTGGTCGAGCCGATCCAGCGGCGGGTGGTGTCGGGCAGCGCTCGCTCGTAGCGACCGTCGACCAGCAGATCGGTCGCGGCCAGCAGTCGCGCGACGCCGGGCTGCTCGGCGACGACCTGCTGCTCGAGCTCGGCCAGCGTGTAGCCGGAGTAGACCATCACGCCGAGCCCGGCCGCGCGCAGCTGCTCGGCGAGCACCGCCAGCGGCAGCGCCTGGGCGAAGGGCTCGCCGCCGAGCAGGCTCACGCCAGCGAGCGGGCTCGCGCGGTGGGCCGCGAGCACCCGCTCGAGCAGCGTCGCGACCGTGGTCGGCGTGCCGCCGCCGAAGCGCAGCAGCTCGGGATTGCAGCAACCGGGGCAGCGCATTGGGCAGCCCTGCACCCAAATCGCGTAGCGACGTCCGGGGCCCTCGGCTTCGGTGTCGGCGATCTCGACGCCGACGTCCACGAGGAGCGCCAGCTCGTCACGAGCAGCGCGCGTGGTCGCGGCGTCGGCTTCAGCCATCCGGGTGAGTGTGCCCCGAAGTGCGACGGCGCGCAGCTTCGCCGATGGCGCCCGCGCATTTGAGCGAGCGGCGCAAAGGGACGTGGGGGCGAGCTCTTGGCTGCGCCGAAGTGAGCCGCAAGCCCAGCGTGGTGATGGATTTCCGTTGACCCAATGCAGCGTCGGAGTAGAGTTGCGCCGTCCGTGTTGTCCCCTGGTTCGAGCCGACGCGTGGCAGCGTGCGCCCACCGGGCGCAGGCGTTCGCGGCCGTGCTCTGGTCCCGCGGTTCCACGGTGTGGGCCTTGCTCTTGGCCGTGATCCTGGGCCTGAGCTTGCTCGCCTCGGGCCTGCGGATCGGTGGCGGCGGGGTGGCGATCGAAGGCGCGGCGCTGCGCGACTGCGTCGGCGGAGATCAAGCGCACAACTACGACGCGCCCGGTCAACCACCGCCACGTCTGCTCGACGCCGAGCTGCGCAAGGATAGCCAGGACGACGGCGACGATCGTGAGTCGCAAGCCGAGCTCGTCGCCGACGTGGTCACGCCGTGCTCGGTCGGTTCGCCGGTCGTGCTGACCGAGCGATGCAGCGCGGCCGCGAAGCGAGCCCGTGAGGGCCACGGCGCCCGCGGTCCTCCGCGCGCCTGAGATCGGTTTGTTCGAGTGCGAGGACCCGCGTGCTGGCGTGTCCTCGATCGCAGCCAATCGCAGTTGAGGCTCTCGAGCCGAGGAGGTCACCGATGACCTCGCCTTCCAGTTCCATCTCGTCCGCGCCGTCGCGTTCACTCGGCAAGGACTTCGTCGCAGGTTTCCTGGTCTTTTTGATCGCGCTGCCGCTGTGTCTGGGCATCGCCATGGCCTCGGGCTTTCCGCCTGCGGCCGGCGTGCTCACGGCGATCGTCGGCGGCGTGGTGGTCAACTTCCTCGGCAGCGCGCAGCTGACCATCAAGGGTCCGGCGGTCGGGCTGATCGTGGTCGCGTTGGGGGCGGTCACGGAGCTCGGGCACGGCGACATGATGGCCGGCTATCGCTACGCGCTCGCGGTCGGGGTGGTCGCGGCGGTGATCCAGATCGTGCTCGCGTTGGTCCGCGCAGGCTGGGCTGGAGCGGCGCTGCCGCCCGCGGTGGTGCACGGCATGCTCGCGGCGATCGGGATCAGCATCATCGCGAAGCAGGCCCACACCGCGCTCGGGGTCGCGCCGGAGAACCAGGCCACGCTCGCGCTGCTGTTCGAGATCCCGAGCAGCGTCGTCCATGCCAACCCCGAGATCGCGCTGATCGGGCTGGTCTCCTTGGTGATCCTGTTCGGCTTCCCGCTGCTGCGGCGTCGGGTCGCGCGGCTCGAGAAAGTGCCTGCGCCGATCGTCGTGCTGTTGGTCGCGGTCGCGCTTGGCTACGCGTTCGACCTCGAGCACGCCCACTATCATCGAGTGCTTGGCGGCGAGCTTCACATCGGGCCCGAGTACCTGGTCCACCTGCCGGGCTCGCGGATCGACGCGATCGCGCTGCCGGACTTCTCGCAGATCACCTCGCCGACCTCGATCAAGTACATCGTGATGTTCGCGCTGGTCGGATCGATCGAGTCGACGCTGAGCGTGATCGCGGTCGACACGCTGGACCCGGCCAAGCGGGCCTCCAATCTCAACCGCGATCTGCTGGTGGTCGGGGTCGGCAACCTGCTGGCCTCGGCGATCGGCGGGCTGCCGATGATCTCCGAGATTGTCCGCAGCAAGGCCAACATCGAGGCCGGGGCGACCTCGCGCTTCGCCAACTTCTTCCACGGGCTGTTGATGCTCGGATGCGTCGCGTCGCTGCCGATGGTGCTGCAGCACGTCCCGCTGGCCGCGCTCGCGGCCATGCTGGTCTACGTCGGCTCGCAGCTGGTCGCGCCCACCGAGTCTCGGCACACGGGTGAGCTCGGCTGGGAACGGCTGGTGCTGTTCCTGATCACGCTGTTCGCGACGCTGGCGACCGATCTACTGATCGGCGTGGGCGTGGGCTTGGCCTTGAAGGTCGGGTTGGATCGCGCGCGCGGGGTGCCGCTGGCGACGCTGCTGCGCGGCGATCTGCAGGTCGAGCCGGGCGCGGGCGAGCTGCGCCTCGTGTTTCGTCACGCGGCGACGTTCAGCAGCTTGCCGAGCGTGCAGCGGGCGGTGGAGCGGATGCCCGAAGACATTGCGCGGGTCATCGTCGACGTGCGTGGTGTAAAGCTGGTCGACCACACCTTCCTCGCGCGGGTCCGCCAGCTGAGCGAGGAGTGGCCGCACACCGAGCTGGTGGTGGTCGGCCTCCCGCCCACCGTCCTCGAACACGCTGATGAGCGCCATGGTTCAACCGACCGCCGAGAGTGAGCGCGAGCTCGCGTCGGTGGTCGACGAGGTCGCGCACCTGCTCCCGGCGCAGGGGCCGATCACGGTGTTCGTCCACCACAACACGCTGCATGCGTTCGAGCAGCTCCGCTTCGAGGAGGCGGTGGTCCGCGCGGGCGAGGTGTTCGGCTGCGAGCCGTTCATGTCCGAGGACTACTATCGGGCCGAGCTGCGGCGCGGACGGATCACGCGCGGCGACGTGGACACGATGCTCACGCGTGCGCTGGGAGCCGCGGGCGACGAGCGGCTGCTCGAGCCGCTCACGCGCCGCGAGCTGCGGGCCCGCGTGCTCACGCACGGCATCCCCGAGCTGCGCGGCGAGGCGCTGAAGTGGACGCTCGGCGAGACCGAGGCGCTCGAGCGCCTGCGCGACGACGTGCCGGCCGAGGTCCGCGAGCAGGTGTTCGCGACGCGCGGCCGCAGCGAGGACTTCAGCGACGACGAGCGTGCAGTCGTGCGCGAGCTGTGGGCCGCGTGCGAGGCCGGAGTCGAGCGGCTCGGTCCGCCGCTGCGTCGACCGGCGCCGCCGCTGCGATCGCGTCACCGCGATCTGATCGCCGACGCCTGCGGCATCGATCTCGACGACTGGATCCACCCGGTGTTGATCCGCTTCGTCAGCGCGTTCCTCGATCAAGGCCTCGCGCAGTGGAGCATGAGCGGGCGCGAGCGGGGCATGTACGCGTGCTTCCTCGACACCTTCGACAGCGCGCTGGCGGGCCTGTGCGGGCCATGGGCCACGCAGCTGCCGAGCTTGCTCGCGGTCGAGCGTCGCCGCGGCGCGAGCAGCCTCGACTCGCTGGCCGAGTCGCTGACGGTGCTCGGCGTCGACGAGCCGGAGTGGGACGAGTTCCTGTCGGCGACGGTGCTGGCGCTGCGCGGCTTCGCGGGCATGGTTCGGCAGCTCGAGGAGCGACCCGATCGCGTGCCGGCCCACGCGGTGCCGGCCAAGCTGGTCGACTTTCTGGCCGTGCGTCTGCTGCTCGAGCGCTCGGCCATCGCTCACGCAGCTCGCGAGCTCGGCTACCACGGCCCGCTCGCGCGCCTGCGCGAGCACCTGCGCGAGCGGGCCGTGGTAGCCGAGCTCGCGAGCTGCGTGAGCGATGGCCGAGCGCTCGAGCAGCAGACGCACGGCCAGAAAGTCGACCAGCTTGGCCGGCACCGCTTGGGCCGGCACGCGATCGGGTCGCTCCTCGAGCTGCCGAACCATGCCCGCGAAGCCGCGCAGCGCCAGCACCGTCGCCGACAGGAACTCGTCCCACTCCGGCTCGT